>BJHB01000241.1:0-5207 GCA_014191415.1 Chloroflexota bacterium | reverse complement strand
AATGCCGGCCACGCTTGGGTCGACAACCGAATCGTAGACACCAGGTTCCATCGGTTTGGCACCAAGCAACGCGACGGCAATTTCGGTGACGTTTGCGAGGGCCCCCTCGTCCACCTCGAGGCTTTCCAACCCGCCGGTGCCTCCACGGCTGAGCCAGTTGTAGCGTCGCGCGTTGCCATCAGAAACAAATACCGTGACATTCAACGTCGCACGGTGCACCACTTCAGTTATGAAGCGGGCGCGATTCACGAACACCTTTGTCTCGACCGCGTCTCCGTAACGTGCCATCGCTTGGACAACCCGGCTGTCGATCTTGCGTGCCCGTTGCCGAAGATCCTCGAAGCGAGCAACCTTTTCTGCGAGCGAAAGACTGTCCGGTGAAATCACAACTGGAGTGACATAATCGGCGGACAGTCGATCTCCAGGCTCAAGATTGAGTGGCACGCGATTCGTCTCGCGCCCGCCACCGCGCGTGCGACGCAACCCCTCGAGCAAGCGAAGGGAGGCATCACGGACGCTCGCCTCATCAGTAGCGCCGACCGCGACTTCCTCGATCTCATAACCGTCGGACGCCGTAAGCACAACCCCCGCAGACGGGTCCCTTCTTGATACACCCTGTTCGGAATCTCGCAGGGCAAGCCTCACCCCACTTGACGAGGTCGCCAGAGCCGAGGCATAAGGGACCGACCGCTCAAGTTCCGCTATCACTTCCGGGAGGTACGCGAACTGAGCGCGAAGGACCGAAGGATTTGCCGACCCCCCAATTGGGTCAGGTGTGTGGCGCCGCGTCGACGGTGACATTCGCACTCCTTTAGGACAGGTTCCCGGGCAATTGAACTCTTACTAGTGCGGGATTACTCTGGCGGATTCTCCGTCACTCGTTGTAATCCGCGCCGGTGTACGCCTAGGCATGGTTGGAACAGCCGGACAAGCGCTTCCGATGGCAAAGCGTACCGACCCCAAGGGAAAAGAGGCACGCACTGCAAACGTCCTTGCGTCGCACGAGCGGGTAGGTATTCTGAGCGGATGGTGACGCGCGGACCCGCCACACCGCCGGCAACGACGAATGAACCGTTTCACGGGACTGGTGCGCCCAACCACCAAAGTGACGCCAAACCAGCTGGCCAGGACCTGCGCGAAACCCAACCCGACGCAGCCGTGACCGGTGAAGGCATGCCCGGTTGGCGCAGGACCTTCATCGCACTCATCATCGCGCAGACCATGTCAATGGTTGCGTTCGGGATGGCGTTGCCATTCCTCCCCTTGTACGTCCAGACCCTCGGGGTTAGCGACGAGGGCGACGCAATCCGTTGGTCAGGCGTGATGTCCACCACCGGAATGCTTGTCATGGCTGCCGTGGCACCGTTCTGGGGGGTGATGGCTGACCGGCGCGGTCGGAAGCCAATGGTTGCACGGGCGTGCTTCGGCGGCGGGTTGATCGTCGGCGCCATGGCCCTTGCGCGTACTCCCTTGGAACTCTTCGGCCTCCGGACGTTACAGGGTGGATTTTCGGGAACGGTCGCTGCGACCCGCACGCTGCTAACGAGCGTTGTCCCCGCATCGCAACTCGGCTTCACCCTCGGCATCATGCAAACGGCCGTCTTCGTCGGGAACAGTTTTGGGCCACTCCTCGGCGGTTTCATCTCTGATGCGGCGGGTTACAAGGTGTCATTCCTGGCCACGGGCGCCCTCCTTGCCATCTCAGGGGTCATCGTCATGGTCTTCGTGCGGGAAAACTTCACGCCACCCGTCGCGGCCGATGCAAACGCCCGACACGGTTGGCGAGATGCCATTGCGATGATCGAACGGACCCCCGGCCTCAGTGCGGTGATCGTGACCCTTTTCCTGGTGTCAGCTGCTCAGAACGCCATGGGGCCGGTCCTCCCCCTGTTTGTGAAGACATTGGTGGCCGACGCACACGCCCAAATTGCCTCGATGGCGGGTCTCGTCCTTGGGATCACGGCGGTGACGAGCGCGCTTGCGGCCGGGTTCGGCGGCCGGATCGGCGACCGGTACGGGCATGGGCGCATGATGGCGGTCTGCGCAATCATCGGAGGCATCCTCTACATGCCTCAAGCGCTCGTAACCAGCCCGTATGAGCTACTGGCTTGGCGAGGGCTGCTGGGACTGTTCACCGGAGGCCTGATGCCAGGGACCATGGCGATCGTAGCCCTGCGCACACCATCGGCCCACCGAGGATGGGTATTCGGACTGACGACGACGGCAACCGCACTGGGCAATGCCGCCGGTCCGATGGCCGGAGCGGCAGCCGCCACGACATTGGGCTTGCGGGCAACGTTTGTCGTCACAGGTCTGATCCTCACAATCGCCGGCGTTTGGGCGGCGTGGTCGACAGGTCGAACTGTCCGTGCGGCCACTCCAACCCCTTGACCAGGGAGGTCCAACGCCGTGGCCCATACCTACCCGGATCTGAAACTGCCCGAAGACGACGAGTTTCGGGGTCAAGCCCTCAAGGATTCGGCGATCCTGCCGATAGTTGTAATGAGCGAAGGTCGCAGGGTCCCAACCGGCAGGGAAGCTGATGGGTCTGCGGTTCGAACGACGATCAAGCACACGTCACAAGCGTGTTGGAGATCGGCGGGAGACCTTGTTCACAGTGTGCAGCGCGCCGAGAGGGAGCTCAGGCATGCCACAGCAGCGCCGTGCAGGGCGGCGGCTCAACTCGAGCTGTCGGCCAGTGTCTGCGCCAACCGGTGGGGATCGTACGGAGGTTCGGGCTGCTCACGTGGCCCGGCTGAAGGAACTCGTCGCTGGCGGGGAATATGCGCCGACCGTCAACCGATTGGTGATTGCCCTCACGGGTCAGTCACTTGAGGCGAGGTGGGTGTAGTCGCAGGAACCGGATCAACAGTCCGCCCTAGGCACAACTTAAAACGTCACACGGACCGGCATTTCCAGAAATGGAAATGCCGGTTGTGTGTTTCAAGCCGGGATCGTTGAGGTCTTGGGCACTGCCAGCACCCTGGCACCGCCCGCACAGTACCGCTAGAGACCGGCAACGTCGATCGTCAGCGCAACGTTGACATGATGCTCGGCAAACCTGATCAGCTCGGTATGGCGCTCGTACCCTCGGGTCTGGACGTTGATGAGGTTGCACGTGTCGGAAACGAGTGCGCGCGGCTCAATGTGCCAGGTGCCAGCATCAAAGGTGAAGGCCTGCGTGCCATCCGCAACGAAGGCCACAATTGTCGATGGGTCAAAACCGTCCATCGGCTGATCCGGGGGAGCGACAACGATTACGACTGGCGCACCACCGAGGGGGATGAACAATTGGCTATGGTCCATGTGCCGGTTGATGTTCTCGATCACGGCCGGGACCCTATGGGATACGTGCAGGCGCGCAGTGAAGTCGCCGTCTTTCCGGGTCAAGTCGGCCCGCGCAGTCGAGATCACCCTCCCATACGGCTGGAAAGCCTCTGCAGTGAGCCGGGTCGCGTGGACGGTCACGTGACGCCCCGTACCAGCGGGTCGTGTTGTCATTTTCGGCATTCCTTCCGAGCAGGCCAGATGGCGTGCTGTCCGAATTCGGCACGCTTTCGGCCGCGGCAGGATGCTACCCGAACTGCCGGCGTTGCGCGGACGCGGGAGACTCTCCCAACACCACTCGCATTGGATCAACGTGACCGATACTACGGGTAAATCAGGATCGGAGAGAACTGCCGGTGCCCACCGATGATCGAAACTCGCCAGTCACGCCATTCACCCTGCAACAGTTCATCTGCGGTCCGGTCAGGACGAATGTCTACGTCCTGATCAATCCAGAAACTCGCGAGGCGGCCGTGGTCGACCCTGCACCAGACTCACGGGAATCCATCGAACGGTTTCTGGCGAGCAACCGAGCATCATTGACGACCATCGTCCTGACCCACCGGCACTTCGACCATGTGGGTGAAGCAGGACCGATTGCGGAGGCGACGGGCGCATCCATCGCTGCTCACGCGAGCGATGTGGACTACCTCTCGGTTCCTCAGCGGACGCGGTTCATGCCGGGATACATAAACCCTGCGGCACCGGTAGGCGTCCCGTTGGTCGACGGTGATGTGATCAAACTCGCGGGCATACCATTTGTCGTGATGCACACGCCGGGGCACTCTGGAGGTGCAATCTGCCTCCATAATGACGCTTCGGCGACCCTTTTCAGCGGCGACACGTTGTTCGCCGGCACTTTCGGCCGATATGACCTGCCAGACAGTGACGCACCGGCGCTTAGGTCGTCGCTGATCCGGCTCGCGGGCTTGCCCGGAGGGACGCGGGTGCTGCCTGGGCACGGGCGGGAAACGACGATCGGGGCCGAGGGGTGGGCCTCCGATCCACCGCTCGACTGAGTTCTCTAATGGCTTGGTGGAATAGCCAGGTGGATGGGTCAATCCCACTCATGCACCAGGCACCCACCCGTCCGAGTCAGAATCTCCTGGTCTGCGGTAGCGGGCCCGCGACCTAGGCGATCTCTTCGCGCGCCTCGATATCGAGCGTGATGCGCACTTCCTCGCTCACAACGACACCGCCAGTCTCAAGGGCTGCATTCCACCCAAGGCCGAAATCGGTGCGATTGATCTTTGTCTTCGCCTCGAACCCGACGACATTGAACCCGTACGGGGACCGATTGAACCCTGTGACCTCAGCATCGAGGACCACGGGACGGGTAACACCTTTGATCGTCAAGTCACCGTGGACGTGATAGTGATCCCGGCCGGCACTGTCGACTTTGGTGCTGACAAACGTCATGTGCGGGTACTTCTCGGCATCGAAGAACTCACCCGACTTGAGGTGGTTATCCCGGATCTCATTGTCGGTATCGACTGACGCGATTTCGACCAAAACGTCGATATGGCTGTTCGCGGGATGTTCGCGGTCAAGAACCAACGTGCCGGAAACGCCAGTAAACCGCCCCCGAACCGTACTCACCATGAGATGACGTACGGCGAAACCGACATTCGTGTGACTGGAATCAATCTTCCAAGTAGATGGACCTGACATGTATCACTTCTCCGATCAAGATATGGGCAGAAACCGCGAACGAGGTCGTCGACGTTCTGGACGTGAGTGCGTTGCGCCACGTCACTTCCTTTCTAATAGTACAGCATTGGATCCGGCATCGTGCTACACTCGCTTCAGGGAAAGTCTCCCTGGCGTACTGTGCGGTCGGAAATGCAATGACTCGCGAAACGACAAAATCAGCGCTTTCG
>BJHB01000240.1:3952-5244 GCA_014191415.1 Chloroflexota bacterium | reverse complement strand
GAGCGCGGTCGTCGTGGTGGGTCTCGGGTGGGGAGACGAAGGCAAAGGCAAGATCGTCGATGCCATCGCCGCCGAGAGAGGGGCACGGCTTGTCCTGCGTTTCAACGGTGGCCCCAACGCCGGCCATACGGTTGTGCCGGGCATCGATCTCAAGTCCCTGCCCGCCGGAACGGCACCGCCGTCGTGGAATGACCGCGTGTTCCGGCTCCATCAGGTGCCTTCCGGCATTTTCACACCCGGATGCATTTCGATATGCGGGCCCGGCACGGTCATTGATCCGGACGGATTTCTTGCAGAACTTGCCGAAGTCCAGGAGCTCGGCGGAGATATCTCGACCATCCTGCTCTCGGACAGGGCGCACGTCGTCCTTCAGTCACATCGCGACCGTGACCGGCTACTTGAGGCCGCGCGTCATGCCACAAGTCCGTCACTCGAACAAGGCACGACCAAGCGTGGCGTTGGTCCGTGCTACGAGGACCGCGCGGCGCACATCGGACTGCGCCTCGGAGATCTGCTGGATGGCGCGTACCTTGACGAATACCTGCCATTCTTCGCCGCTGAACAGTCTCGGCGTCTCGGCGCGTATGGCGGGTCACCGGTAGATGCCCGTGCCCTGCGGGACCAGTGCGACCAATGGGCCGACGCCCTCCGCCCCCGGATCGTGGATTCATTCTTACTGGTACGTGATGCCCTTGCACGGAATGACACGATCATTTTGGAAGGACAACTCGGGGTGGGTCGCGATGTGGATTGGGGTATCTACCCGTATGTCACATCCTCGGGAACGACCGCTGGTTCGGCTGCTGCTGGCACCGGGGTTCCTGTGACTGCCATTCGCGAGGTAATCGGCGTTGCCAAGGCTTTCTCGACGTCAGTTGGATCCGGTCCCTTCGTGACTGAAGTACACGGCGCCGAGGCGATGAGGTTCCGTGAGGCGGGTGGTTCGGAGACCGAGCACGAGTACGGTGTGACCACCGGTCGTCCGCGTCGCTGCGGGTGGTTCGACGCAGTTGCCACTCGGCAAGCGGCCCAGATCAACGGCTGCACTGGCATTGCGCTGACCAAGGTTGACGCCCTGGATGGGTTCGATGAAGTGAAAATCGCGACTTCTTACGGTCAGGGCGGCAAGGCCATTGACTACGTACCGAGCAACACCCGGACCATTGGGCATCTGAGTCCGGTCTATGAACTATTTCCCGGATGGACAGGTGGTACCCGTGACGTGCGGGTGTGGTCCGAACTTCCCGCCGCGGCCCGGACGTACGCGGATGCGGTCCAGGACGCGTGTGGCG
>BJHB01000240.1:0-3942 GCA_014191415.1 Chloroflexota bacterium | reverse complement strand
CGACCCATTCCAGATCCGCCCTGCACCCTGACTTGGTTGACGTCGGAGACTGGTTTCTCAACTATTTCTGGAACAGTCAGGCAACACGCACACTGAACCGGGCGGCGAATCCGCCGTAAATTGCCGACCCGTTGTGGGCGGAATCAGATAGGAGAGACCTGCAGTGTCACTTGTACCAATGAAGCAGATCCTTGACGAGGCCGAGCGCGGTGGCTATGGGGTCGGCGCGTTCAACGTCAACAACATGGAACAGATCCAGGGGATCGTGCGCGCAGCACGTGAGACCAACTCCCCGGTCATCATCCAGGCCTCCAGAGGTGCCCTCCGCTACACAAACCTGATCTACCTCAAGAAGTTGATGGAAGCGGCCGTTGAGGAGAACCCAAACCTCAAAATCGCCCTGCATCTCGACCATGGGAACGACTTGGACGTGATCCGGACGGCTATCGACCTTGGGTTCACGTCGGTCATGCTGGACGGATCACTTGAACCAGATGGGAAGACCCCCCGCAGTTTCGACAGCAACGTAGACATCACTCGGCGTGCTGTAGAGATGGCGCATCCCCACGGCGTCACGGTGGAAGGCGAACTTGGCACCCTGGGCGGTATCGAGGAACACGTACAGGCCAGCCGTGTGATCCTCACCGACCCGGAAGAGGCGGCGATCTTTGTTGAGCGCACCGGTGTGGACGCCTTGGCGGTGGCGATCGGGACTTCGCACGGTGCATACAAGTTCAAGGACACGCCGACCCTTGCCATCGACTTGGTGGAGAAGATCCACGCCTTGGTGCCGGATGTCCGGATAGTGATGCATGGCTCTTCGAGCGTGCCTGCCGAACTGATCGATGCGATCAATCGGTACGGGGGCCAGATGCCGAACGCCCGCGGGGTCCCGGTTGAAGCAATCCAGGAGGGCATCCGTCACGGTGTCCGCAAGATCAAACGTGGATACTGACACCCGGCTCGCCGCGACTGCGACGATACGACGGATCTTCCACGATTCCCCAACCGTATTCGACCCGCGGGACTACCTCGGACCGGTGCGTGATGCAATCACTGCAGTCGTGAAGGAACGCATGATCGCGTTCGGGTCTGCCGGACACAACGACGACTACGTGCCAACGACCCTTGACGCAATGAAGCAGGTGTACGCCGCCCGACGCTAGGCACGACTAGAAGCTAAGTTGACGGGTTGGAGGCCGGCCACCCGTGCCTCCATCGTTGTTGCCGACCCGCTACTGGAGATATGGGGAGTGTTGGATAAACGTAGCCAAGGTTTGTGATCGTCTCGGCTAGTTCATCCTGCCCAGTTGCTTCCAGATGCCGTCTGCGATTTCGGTCACGCGACTTGCGTCAGGTGCCTCGGGCATCACGCGTGCATACAGTGACAGGTCCAGCCACGCTGCGGTGAGGTTTACCGCGCGTGGCATGGGCACTTGGCGCAGCAGAAGCCCACGGTCCCGAACCTGCTCGGCGGACGGTGAGAGCCTCAAGATCCTTTCAACCACGTCCAAGGCCTTGGCATGGACACGTTGGCGCATGTACGCGTTCTTGAGGTTTGAGAGCACCCTGAAGATGATCGCCCGAGGTGGCTGGGCCTGAACGTGGTGGGACAGAAGCGGTGCCTTCCTCCCAGTCGTGACCCTCACGAGTTCCTCACATTCCGAATGGGTCAGGCGCCTGCCCAGGTTGTACGGATCAACCAGGACGTGCATGCCGTTGCCACGGAACTCCGCGATGAAGTGGCCTGGCAGTCCGATGCCGACGGCATCCATGCCTGCCCTGGTTGCGACGGCGCAATAGACGATCGAAAGAAGGATCGGGAGTCCACGGCGACGGTCGAGAACGTCGTCCATGAAGCTGCTTCGAGGTTGCTGATATTCATCCCCAATCGCACCACGGAAGCCCTCGTCAATGAACAGGACGGTGTGTAGTGCCTCAAGGGCGAGTTCGTCAGTGTCCGTATTTGAGCGATGCGTCTTCGCCAGTTCAAATCGTCGGCGAACCCGCGTTGCGAGTTCGTCAAGACGCGCGAGCTAGGCCGCGACATCTAGGCCTGGGTGTTCTTCCGCAGCAATCCACAGGCATGCCTCGGCAACGTCTATGCGGGCATCGGGACGGGCGATCATCGCGGAAAACATCCGCCGAGCCTCCACCGCCTGAGGATCCCGCGTCGAATGCGGTTCTTCGCGTTCACTCTCGGGCATTGCCGCTAATCCAACCTTCTAGCGAATTGCGCGGAATCATTCTGTCAATCACGATACCCGCAGATCCTGGCGAGCGTCGCACCCGGGCAACAATTCAACATCAGCCGATTTGGCCTTTGCTGCAGTAAATGTCCGTACAACCGGGGGTAGGGTCACCACGAACGCTGAGGAGGCCGCTGTTATAGTTGGGTTGGCCGGAGATGCTCCGGATTTTCACGACGGCTGTCTACCCGCGCACGTGACTGGCACGCGGACGCAAGCGTCCGACGCTTCCAACGGGCACAGGCCGGCCCCACACGCGAGGCTCGGACGGATACCACGGTGGGCATGGATGGGCTAAGCCGACTTTCAGAGATGAGTCGCCAGATTTTGGCGCTCGCCAAGAAGGAAGCGGCGTTTTTTCAACACGACCAGATACGCACTGAACACATCCTTCTTGCCATCGCGGCGGTGCCAGAGGCGGTTGCTTCCCGTCTGCTGAGGCGGCAGGGAATTGATCCTCAGATCGTGGTCCGTGAAGTGGTTGCCTACCTGCAAATTGGCAAGGTTGCCGACGCCCGCGCGATCACGCTTGGCAACAGTTCTCGCGAATGCATTGTTCTGGCCGGTCAGGAAGCTGAACGACTTGGATCCGAGTACATTGGCACCGAGCATCTGCTGCTCGGCTTGCTTGGAGACCCGGAATCAATCGCGGGGAAGGTCCTTCTAGCGCTCGGTGTGGATGCCGACCAAGTTCGCCGTCACGCCGCCGGTCTTACGGACAGCGCGCCCCCGCGGTCACCGGTTGATCCGCAATCCCGGGCAAACCCGGCTCCGGGGCGTACGCCAGCCGGAGGGGCAGGCGAACGTCCGCGTGACGGTCAGGTCCGGAGAGGTGGCGGCAAGCCTGAGGAAGATAAATCCTCGCTATTGAGCCAGTATGGACGTGACCTGACCCAGATGGCGCGGTCGGGCAAGTTCGACCCGCTTATCGGGCGTGAAGTCCAACTTGAACGGCTCGCCCAGATCCTTCTCAGGAAGCAGAAGAACAACCCAGTTTTGGTTGGTGAGGCTGGGGTCGGAAAGACCGCGATTGTCGAGGGGTTGGCCCGCGCGATTGTGTCGCGTGATGTCCCGGACGCGTTGCGCAACCTCCGCCTCATCCAACTTGACTTGCCTGGCATCGTGTCGGGCACACGATTTCGCGGTGACTTCGAGGAGCGTCTCAAGGCAATCGTCGCCGAGATAGTCAAGGCGGGCGACATCATCGTCTTCATCGACGAACTTCACATGCTCATGACCGCCGGCGGCGGTGCGTCCGGGGCACTTGGCGCGGCAAGCCTGTTGAAGCCGGCCTTGGCGCGTGGGCAGATCCGTTGCATCGGTGCCACAACGTGGAAGGAATACCGTCGCTACATCGAGGCAGATGGTGCGCTTGCCCGTCGTTTCCAGGCGATCACCGTGGATGAGCCATCTGTGGAAGATGCTAACCGGATCCTGGAAGCGCTGCGCCCCGCGTATGAGCAGTTCCATGGTGTTGCGATCGGTGACGGGGCGATCCATGCTGCGACAACGATGAGTGCACGGTATCTCACTGAGCGGTCAATGCCCGACAAGGCAATCGACCTCATTGACGAAGCTCTTGCCAGGGTAAAGGTCCGTCGCCTGACCCCGCCTGACGCCTTGCGACAAGTGCAGCGACTTCGTGATCAGGCAAAGATCGAACGCGAGGCTGCAATTGAATGGCGTGAGTTCG
>BJHB01000239.1:0-5252 GCA_014191415.1 Chloroflexota bacterium | reverse complement strand
CGTGCCCCCACGGATCGGGATTAACTGGGAGAGACCGGTGGTTGCACAGACCCTCCCGTGATCATCATGCCTCCGGTGCGACCAGTGTCACCAAGCCAAGACCAACGACCATCGCAAGTCCACCCGCCCACCACAGGTCGAATTCCATGTGGCCAAGGGTTGCACCGCCAACCGCAGCAATCACGAAGCAACCAACACTCGCCATCACAAAGAGTGACGCAACCGGACTTGGCGACGCGCCACCCTCGATCAGTGAGTAGTCGTGGTTGTCACCATCGGTTGGAGCAGGCCCAGCCGCCTTCAGCGACCCGCCTGACCGGGAACGGTTCTGGTCACTCATCGGGAAATCCCTCGCATCGGGCACGTCAAGCCATAACTCCGGGAGGCCGAGGGGTTCATTCGCCCGGCTTTGCGGGAGCCTTTGCCTCGCCGGATGTACCGCGCGCGGCCAACCTGGACGGCGGTTTCGCCGTCATCGCATCCTCAAGACCAGGAACGTCAATCCCGCAAAAGGCTTGGACGTCATAGCCGTACAGGAAGACCCTTCCGTCTGGCACCTGCTCACCGCCCTGCGCACCGATCACATCACCGGTTTCGGCATCGATGTACACCATCTGGCGCCGCAGCACATACCCAGGGAAATACTTGGAGATCTGGAACCACTTGCGCTCCGGAACGTGTTCCCGCGCCCAAGCGAACCGTTCCCGGTCAAGAAGCCATCGCTGTACGTTTTGCGCCATGATCAGAACCACCGTAGCACCTGATCGGAACGGGAGTCAATCAGCGGTTGACGCTTCTCCGAAGCCATGGCTACCATCTTTCGCCACCCGGCCGTTCTGACGGTGTGCGTTTTCGCACCAGACGCCCCCGGAGAACCGGAAACCGACGATGCCCGTACGAATCGTGCTTGCCGATGACGAGGCCATCATCCGGATGGATCTCAAGGAGATGCTCACATCTCTCGGCTATGTGGTTGTCGGTGAAGCAGGCGACGGCCGGAGCGCCGTGAACCTCGCACGCGAACTCCGTCCAGACCTCGTGATCATGGACATCCAGATGCCCGACCTTGACGGCATTGATGCCGCTCAGGAACTGTCCGCCGAATCGATTGCCCCAGTGCTACTGCTCACCGCGTACTCGCAGCAGGAACTGATCCAGCGTGCCCGGACCGCCCCGGCTGTCGTGGGATACCTAGTGAAGCCCTACCGCGAGAGTGACCTGGCACCTGCCATCGAGGTCGCACTGGCGAGGTACCGGGAGTTCCGCACCATCCAGGGCGAATTGCACGACATCCATGAGTCACTGGAGACCCGAAAGGTTGTCGAGCGGGCGAAAGGTCTCCTGATGGACACTCAGGGTCTCAAGGAGGCCGAGGCGTTCCGCAAGATCCAGAAGCTCTCAATGAACGCCCGGAAGTCCATGCGCGAGGTTGCCGAGGCGATCCTACTCGCGAACGAGTTGTGATCCAGCACCTCACCGTCTGTACGGACCAACACGGTGCGCACGCACCCATGCCCGAACCGGAATGCTTCGGGGGACCCGCCCGCCCGCCGGTCCGCAGGCATCCCCGCCTGCATCGCAATGCGCGAAACCACCATCCCGCCCACGCTGTCAACCGCCACGCACCACACGCACACGCGTTCAACTACTGGTGACGAACATGCGCCGACACGTCGCACCAGTGGCGCTTGCGCTGACCATCCTCGCCGCCACGCTCCTCTTCGCCTGGAAGCTCATCTTCACCGGCCTCGTCGTGATCGGGTACGACACGATGGCCTACATGTACCCGTACCGGGCATTCGCCGCCGAGGCATTGCGCGATGGTCGCATCCCCCTCTGGAACCCGTGGATCTACTTCGGAGTTCCCTTCCTCTCCAACCTCCAGAGTGCAGTCTTCTATCCCTTGCACGTCCTGTTCCTGGTGCTTCCCGCCCCCTTCGCCATGAACGCATCGGTAGCGGTGCACTTCTTCCTCGCCGCATGGTTCGCCGCCCTGGCTGCGCGGGGAATGGCTGATCTCGATTGGTGGAGCGCCGGAATTGCCGGTTGCCTGTACGGGTTTTCCGGGTTCATCGGCGCCCAAGTCGGGCACCTCAACCAACTCAATGCTGCGCCCTGGCTGCCCCTCGCGTGCCTCACGCTGCACTACGCACTCGCAAGCCACTCGCTCCGGTGGGCCGTGGCAACCGGCGTCGTCCTCGCAATCCAGTTACTTGCCGGGCATGCCCAAGAGAGCTACATGACCGTCGTCGCGATAGGCGCCTATGCGATTTTCAGGATCGGCGTCACTGGGTGGACCCTCGCCCTTCCCGGGCGCGCGCCGGCACGAGATCCGCTCGGCACCTGGGTTAGGGTGATGCTCGCCGAACGATCCCGGAACGGCACGGAGCGCACCACACCGACCCAGCCCGGACGCCTTGGAGGCTCGGAATGGGTCCGGCGTCCCGTCGCATTCCGGCACGCAGCATGGACAATCGGCCTGCTGGGGTTGTCCGGAGCCATCGCCGCCGGTCTCAGTGCCCTGCAGACACTGCCAACCACCGAATTGACGGCCGCTTCGATACGCGCGGCCGGCATGCCGTTGGGCGAAGCCGTGGCCTTCTCACTTCCGCCAAGGGAACTCTTCGTTGGGCTGCTGCCTACCTTCGGATTGGCCACACCCACCAGCAATGAATACCTGGGATGGCTCGGGTTCATGGGGTTCATGCTGGCGCTCTGCGGCGTAACATTCCGTGCCCGCCACCCGGCCATCCTCTTTTTCACACTCCTTGGGCTTATCTCACTCCTACTCGCCCTCGGAAATCACACGCCCATCTACTCGCGGATCTTTGCGTTGCCGGGCATGAACCTTTTCCGAGTGCCGGCCCGATGGCTCTTCCTCACAACCTTCGCGGGTTCGATTGTCGCCGGCGCCGGCTTCTCATTCCTGAAGTCACCTGGCCCAGACCACCACGGTACCGCGGCGCCACGTCCGTGGTACCGGCTCATCGCCGCAAGCCGACTGCTCATCGCCGTTCTCGTCGCGAGCGGTGCAGCGACCCTGTTGTGGCCAGCCCAGCACGTCCGTTCCCAGGAAACCGCACCACAACTCATAGTGGTTTGGGCAGCCCTTGGCACCGGCGCGGTCGTCCTGACATTCATCGCCCTCGCAACGGCACCTTCACGACTCGGGGCGATCCTGATTTCTGTCGCCACAATCACCGAACTCTGGGCATCTGCAACCACCCTTGAATACAACAACCCAAACCCGCCCGGCGTCTATACCGACAGCCGCCCCGTCATTGATGCCCTGCGGGACAACCTTCCCCCCGGTCGTGTCCTCGCAGTGGCACGCACCGGGTACCAACCCTACGATGCACCGCTTATCCAGGGCGACCACGGCGCACTGCTTGGCCTGCGAGGCGTCGGGGCCGGCCTCATCAACACCAAGTACAAGGACACGCTCAATCCCAACCTCCCAATGGTATTCAAGATTCCCGTCGTGGATGGCTACGACGGTGGCGTGCTTCCTTTCCGACGCTACGTCGACTTCAAGTCACTCATCGTTCCGGCCGAACGCAACCAGCCCGATGGCCTCTTGCGCGACCAACTCAGTCGGGACCTGGTTCCAACCTTGCCGTCACTGAGCCGCCTGCGCCAGTGGGGCGTCACCTACCTCCTGCGCGACACCATCGACGACCGGCAAATCGACGGCGTCTACTACGACGCCGACGCTTCACTCATCGTGCGCGCGGGCATTATGGTGACCATCCCGGCACCAGTCCTCGCCCTCCCGTCGGTCCTGGCACGCGCCGACCTTCCCCAAGGTTCGGCGCCCGCGTCCCTCACCGCCTCGCTTGTCGGACCGGACGCCCCCGGGCCTCAGATACGTGACGTGCGGGCGATCGGGATGATCGTGTCCAACGCGACCAGCGAGCTCGGGATCGCGACCATGATCATCACGGCACGCAACGCCGGCGATGCACCACTATGGACCGGACGGTTCACGGTCGGACCCGGGACGAGTGGCACCTCCGCCCAAACTGCCACGGTCACGCTGTTGCCCGGTACAGACCCTGCCAAGCCCAGCACATACCTTGTCCGGATCCCCGTATCGGTCAACCAAGACACCGCCATCGCGTCCTTTACGGTCACCCGCGAAGCAACAGGAACGCTCGCATCCGACACCCAAGCGTCGACGCTTCACGCACTCTCGGCGATTGGTGATGGCCAGTCGTGGCCGGCTAGCCTCATCCACGGTGGCGGGGTGCAGCTGGTGCATCGGTCTGATGTCAAGGTCTACCGCCTCCTCGAGCCTCCGCCGCGTGTCCGACTTCTACCGAGAGCAGTCACTCGACCATCAGCCGCCGAGGCACTCAACTACCTGCGCGATACACCAGAGAGCGATGACAGCGTCGTGCTCGAGACGGCACCCGTGAGCGATCCTGACGAACCAGCTTGGCGGACCCGTCTCCGACCTTGGAGGGACGCCGTCTGGCAGTTCCTTGGACGTAACGCCTATGCCGGCTATCTCTCCCCAGCCGAGCAGGAAAGCATTGCCAACACCACGCTCGCGCCCGGAATAATCTTTTCAGACGACGCCGTCGTCATTGAAGCCGAATCGGCCGAGTACCTGAAGATACTCGTAGACACACCCGTGCAGGCAATCCTCACTGTTCGGGATTCGTTTTTCGCTGGATGGACCGCAACCATAGACGGACGTGACGCTCCTGTCTGGCGCGCCGATGTCCTATTCCGTGCAATCCCAGTCCCTGCGGGTCAGCACGTCGTGGAAATGCGTTTCCGTCAAGCCAGCGCCGAATCAGGGTTCACCATTTCCGTCGTCACCGCACTCCTCGCGGTGGTGATCATGGTGGTTCCTTGGACGGCCACATCCCGCCGCCAATGGCCTCCATCACGTCCACTGTCTGGTCCGCGTGGAGGCCATCTCGACCAGATGGTGCCGGTCGGGCGCAACGCAGTCGAACCAGGTGGGGTGAGGCAGGCAAACGCAAACGTGTTGCAATCAGGGTCGATTGGACGGGGCGGAGCCAACCACCTGCCTGTGCCGACCGTGCCAGCGGACCGGCCACCGGGGGCCGTGGACCCCGACGCAATTCCCCAGGACCGCCCATCAGGCGAAGATGTCGCAACCAAGCGCATCCTCGACGACGACACTCAACAAACCGCCCTCTTCATTGCATCGACGGATGATCCAGAGGTAGCACGTGAGGCTCCCTGGGATGGTCGGAGCCCTCGTCGGAACGTTCCGC
>BJHB01000238.1:0-5253 GCA_014191415.1 Chloroflexota bacterium | reverse complement strand
CGGTGCACATCAGCGGAGCGGCGGCGGTTGACATTTCCTATCCAGCATTCTGGCCGACACTTTCAAGGATTGCGCCGGGTTGTCTTGGCGATGAGGCTGCGGACTGGAGTGATCGTGGCCCGAAAGGCGCGTCAGGGAAATGATCATGGGTGCTCGTTCTGATAGCCCTGAGAGACGCGCGGGGGTGATCGGTTGGCCTCTCGGGCATTCCATCAGCCCGGCATTCCAGCAGCCGGCCTTCGACGCGTGCGGACTTGCTGTTTCATACCAAGCGATTCCCGTACCGCCTGAGGGCCTTGATGAATTCATTTCGGGCCTGCGGACTTCGGATGCACCGGTCTGGCTTGGCGTGAATGTGACGATTCCTCACAAGGAGGCCGTCGCGAAACTCGTAGATGACGTGACTGAAGAGGCGAGGCTCATCGGGGCCGTCAACACCGTGATCTGCGAAGACGGTCGGCTGACTGGTCACAATACCGACGCCGAGGGGTTCCTGCGGGGCCTGACTGTGGATGGCAAGTTCGACCCGGCTGGTGCCAGGACGCTCGTGATTGGGTCCGGTGGTGCGTCTCGGGCAATCTGCGTCGCGCTTCTGCAAGCAGGCGTCCACAAACTTTCCGTTGCAAACCGGTCCCCGGAACGTGCCGAGTCGCTTGTCTGGCACCTTCAGGGTGCGTTTCCGGGCAGGGAGATCGAACCGTTGCCGTTCGATGCAGGGGTCTTCCGGGAGCTCCTTCGATCGACGGATCTGCTTGTGAATACGACGAGCATCGGGATGGCCCACGGTCCGTCGCCGGATACTTCACCAGTACCAGTGGACGCGATTCGTTCGGGGTTGGTTGTGTATGACCTTGTCTACAATCCGGCCGAGACACCACTACTCCGGGCGGCCCGTATGGCAGGTGCGAGGCCAGTTGAAGGATTGCCGATGCTGATCTATCAGGGAACGGCGAGTTTCACCCGGTGGACAGGGGTCGAGGCGCCGGTGGATGTGATGTTCGCCCACGGGCGTCGCGCACTGGAGGCAAGGAATTCCTAGGCCCCGGTTTGTCATCCGGTCAAGGGCAGCTGTTCTCCCACGACGCTCCACCTACACTTTTTAGACGCTTCGCTTACCGCGCGATCAGGGCGTGGGAACCTGCGAGAAAGGTCCAGATGGGCAATAGCTTTGGCACGATCTTCCGTGTCACGACGTGGGGTGAGTCGCATGGACGGGCGATTGGTGCGGTCATCGATGGCTGTCCGTCGCTGGTTCCGCTTGACGAGTCGGATATCCAGCCCGACCTTGACCGTCGTGCACCGGGGCAATCGCATTTGGTGACGCAGCGCAAGGAATCGGACACGGTGCAGATCCTGTCGGGTGTGTTCGAGGGAAAGACCTTGGGCACTCCGATCAGCCTGCTGATCCCGAACGAAGATCAGCGTAGCGGTGACTACCGTGAGGTGGAGCTGAAGTACCGGCCGAGCCACGCCGACTACACCTATGACGCCAAGTATGGGATCCGGGATTGGCGCGGAGGTGGGCGAACCAGTGCGCGGGAAACCGCTGCGCGCGTTGCGGCGGGTGCGGTAGCTCGCAAGGTTCTGATGCGCGCCTACGGTGTTGAAGTCGTAGCCTGGGTCTCTGCGGTTCACACCCACCAGGTTGAATGTGATCCGCGGACGGTGACACGCGAACTCGTTGACCAGACACCGGTGCGCTGTCCTGACCTCGGGGTCGCTGCCGAGATGATTTCTGCCATCGAACAGGCGCGGAAGAACGGTGATTCGCTTGGCGGCGTTGTGAACTGCGTGATCCGCGGATGCCCGCCGGGTTGGGGCCAACCGGTATTCGATCGTCTCGAAGCCGATCTTGCCAGGGCAATGCTGAGCCTGCCGGCGACGAAGGGTTTCGAGATTGGATCCGGTTTTGGCGGCACGGTTTTGACCGGATTGGCGCACAACGATCCTTTCTACATGGAAGGCGCCCGTGTGCGTACCCGCACGAATCGGAGTGGCGGTGTGCAGGGTGGCATCACCAATGGTGAGGATGTGCTGTTCCGGGTTGCGTTCAAGCCAACTGCGACGGTGATGCGTGAGCAGGAAACCGTGACGCGAACGCTAGAGGACTCGGCGATAGCCGGGCGTGGACGTCATGACCCCTGTGTCCTGCCGCGCGCGGTGGCATTGGTTGAGGCCATGGCGTCACTCGTTCTGGTGGATCACGCCCTGCGACACGAGGCGACACGTCCGCGTCATCCGGAGGAAACCGGGTACTCGGTTCCACCCCATCACTGGGGTGCAGTGAGTGACGATGATGGTGCGAGGCACGGGTTGTGAACTTCCACCATGTTGTGCTCGTGGGATTGTCCGGGAGTGGTAAGTCGACGATAGGACCGCGATTGGCGCGACGGCTGGACTTGCTGTTCATCGACACCGACAAGACGGTTGTCGCGCGCGCCGGATGTCCGATTGACGAAATCTTTGCCACCCGCGGTGAGGCGACATTTCGTGCGTTCGAGCGTGAAGCGGTTCGCGAGGCCATCGCTGGGCCTCGGTCGGTGATTGCCACCGGAGGAGGTGCCCCCGTTGATCCGGAGAACTTCCGCCAACTGTGGGAAGGCAATGCGGTGATCTGGCTTGACGCGCCGATGGAGGTCCTTATCTCCCGGATGGAGGGATCGCAACGGGCAGGTCGCGAAAAGCGTCCGCTTCTGGCAAACGGTGGTGCAAGGCTTCGATTGCCCGCGCTTCTGGAGGCGCGCGCACCGATCTACTCGCAGGCACATGTCAGGGTCGAGACCGGGGTAGTTCGTCCGGAAGTCGTGGTGACCGAGATCATCCGGCAGGTTCGTCCGGGTCAGACGCGCACGCGCAGCACATCGCGCGTGACCGCATCCGCACCAGCTTCGCCACCCGCCAACACCCCGTCGAAATACGCTTCGCTGCGTCGAGGGAAAGGTGGATCGGTTAGGAGGGCTCACGATTGATCACCGAATACCGCGCTCCGGCACCTGTCCCGGAGGCTTTCGATGGCATTCCAACCCATCTTTCGTTCGGCAACGGAATCGTCGCTGGGCTTGGCAAACGGATCACCGAACTCGGGCTCCGAGGACGTGCGTTCGTGATTACCGATGACACGGTTGGCCCAATACACGGGCCCGAGGTTATGGCGTCCTTGGTTGGTGCCGGGTTCATCCCTGAGGTCTACGCAGTGCCTGCGGGCGAAGCTTCCAAGTCCCTTGATCGAGCCGCCGACCTGTACGCGTGGCTTGCGTCACATCGGGCGGAGCGCCGTGACGTGGTTGTTGCCCTTGGTGGCGGTGTGGTTGGAGATTTGGCGGGCTTCGTGGCGGCGACCTTCCTGCGAGGCATCACGTTGGTCCAGGTACCGACGACGGTACTCTCCATGGTTGACAGTTCTGTCGGCGGGAAGACGGCGGTCAACCTCCCTGCGGGAAAGAACCTTGTGGGCGCGTTCCATCCGCCTGTCCTCACGCTTGTCGATGTCGGCCTCATCACTGGGCTTCCCATACGGGAGGTGCGGGCCGGGTGGGCGGAGGTGATCAAGACAGCCGCGATTTTTGACCCGGCCCTTTTTGATGAACTCGATACGGTTCCTCTAGTGGAGGTGAAGCCAGACCGGATGGCGGACATCCTGGCACGGACAGTGCGCTGGAAGGAACGGGTTGTTCACGAAGACCCGCGCGAGCGGGGCATCAGGGTTGTGCTCAATTTCGGGCATACGGTGGGCCATGCCATCGAGGCGACGACCGGGTATGGGACGTACTTGCATGGTGAAGCGGTCGCCATCGGACTAGTCGCGGCGTCTCGGCTAAGTGTGCGGGCGGGTTTCCTAGACGCTGGTGTGGCCGCACGGATCGAGGACGTGCTTGCACGGACGGGCCTGCCGACGAGATATGACCCGACGTTTACTAATGCGAACGCAATCCTGGACCGCACGTTGACCGATAAGAAGGTTGAATCGAATAGAGTTCGATGGGTCCTGCTGCGGGATATCGGGCAGGTCGTTGTGACGGACGAACTAAGCGCCGATGTCATTCGGGACGTTGTCGAGGCGTTGGTCCGTCGTTAGGCAAATGGAACCATCTTGACTGATCGGCAAATGGCGGCTACCTTCAAGTCAGACGGGAAGCAATGAACCATGGTTGGAAATCTTCCGGGCATTCGCATTGGCGCAACGCTCAACATGGAGGCCGATGACCCGACGTTGGGTGCGGATACGTACCGTTGCCGGATTGAGGACTTCTCAGGTGACCGTCTGACGCTGACTTGGCCGTCAAAGCGCGGGCAAAGCGTCAAGCTTGCAGTTGAGGACTCCGTGTCGCTCGCCATGTCGCAATCCGGTTCGGACGGACAGCCGACGGCAACAATTTACCTTGATTGTGTTGTTGTGGACCGGTTACCCCCATCTCCTGGCAATCCGGTGGCAATGGTTGTCGTGCGTGTTCTGGCGGCGGGTCGCCAGGCGCCCCGAGGCTCGTACCGCCTCCCGGTGACGATTCCGTTGACGGAGTGCGCAGTCCGCGAAAGTAGTTATGGCGCTGCGACCTGGAAGCCCGTGTGCGGCTTCGTGCATGACATCAGCGGCGGTGGCCTTGGCCTGACCTTGGACGAGGAAGTCGCACAGGGCCTGAAGCTCCGGGTGCGTTTCCCGGTCCCGATGGGTTCAGGTGAGATGGCTGTGACCGTCGAAGTGATGAACGTGATTGACGTGAACCCAGGCGAGCGGTTGTCCAAGTTCAAGGTTGGGGTCAAGTTCGACGACGCGACAGGTCTCCAACGGGAACGAATGGCGCGAGCCGTCCATCGTTCACAGGTTGAGAACCGTCGACGAGACCAAGCAGCGGGTCGCCTTCACGTTGCGGCCATTGAAACCGCGGAGGATGAGGTTGCGGCTCGGTAGGACCGCACCTTGCAGTAGAATAGGTGTATTGAGACGGCTTGGCGCCGTCGGGAAGGCTTAGCATGGCGGGTAAGCCCCAGATGGTGTCGCTCGATGATTTTGGCAAGCCACCACCACCACCACCGAAGAACCCGCCTAACTGGCCACAGATCATCGGTGGCGTAGCTTTCCTGCTCTTTATTGTGGTGGGATTTGCTCTGGCCATGCCGTGGATGGAAAAAGTCGGTATGGGCTACTGGTCGTCGTCTAGCGAAATCGCTGACGCAGGTCGGTTCGCGTCGAAATAGTTCCTCGCCGTCGGGTAGCAGTGCGTTTGGGCCGGATCAAGGGTGACCTTGGGACCGGCC
>BJHB01000237.1:0-5271 GCA_014191415.1 Chloroflexota bacterium | reverse complement strand
AGGAAAGGCAGAGGAGGGGGCACCGCAATGTCCGATCAGGAACAACTTCAGGCGTGGGGGTTGTGGAACGCAACCTTGCGAGAGTGGTTCAACCCCGGTACCACCCGTCCGTACTTCCAGTCCCGGAACGATGCCGAACGCATGATCCCGCTTGCGCGACGCCAGTGGCCACTCGGCACATGGGTTGTCGCACCCTATCCCTTGGTAGACGGAAACCCGGATACCCTGCCCAACAGCCCGCTTCCTGCCTGACCGTTACGGGCCCACCATTCAAGGGCGCAAGGAGAGGCCGACCAGCTACAGGTCGGCCAGATGGTTCGGGCTGTCGACTGGGAATTCGGGCAACTTCCCGCCCAAGCGAGCAACCTCACGCTTGATGCTGAGCATCAGCCCGCGGAGGTTGGTCAGAACCTCCTGGTTGCCTAGGCGCTGCTGCTCGCCATACTCGCGGGCAAACTGGGTCCACTTGGCCTGCAAGGTCACCAGACGCGCCTGCTTCTCAGACGGGGTCAGCGCATTGGACGCCGCCGCCTTCGTGCCACGCATCGCGCTTCCGAACCGCATCGGTGTCTCGGCGTTCATCCGCTGCATTCCCCTCGAAGCCGCGAACCGGGATCATGTCGCCCCGATCACCCGGCCATTTTAACGCACTTGTTCGGGGCCTTCCCCGCGACTGCGCACCCCATGCCGCTCAGATCAACAGTCGGACAACCCGCACCGATTCCGGGCCATCCAGATACGGGAACCTCCGCCCGACCTTGAGGGCACTGCGCCCATGTCTCCCGTAGGCGCTGGGTCATCGCGAATGATTCCCAACAAAAACCGGGTACACTACGCCGAACAACATCTTTACTTGACCGTGCGCCCCGCGGGCATGATCCCGGGTCGGTCACGGCGTCTGAGGAGGTACCCGGCCGCATGGTCGCCGCACCCGCCACCAACGCACCAGTCCATCAGTCGCCTGCGGGCGGGGCAACCCTTGCCATCCGTAACCTGCACGTCAATATCGATAGCCGCGAGATCATTCACGGCATCGACCTGACCGTCAACAAGGGCGAAGTCCACGCCATCCTTGGCCCCAACGGGTCGGGCAAGAGCACCCTCGCCTACGCGCTCATGGGGCATCCCCGGTACGCCGTCACTAGTGGCGAGGTTGAACTCAAGGGCGAGGACCTCCTTGCCATGAGTGCCGATGAGCGTTCGCGCAACGGTCTCTTCCTTTGCTTCCAGTACCCAACAAGCATTCCCGGCATCCAGATGGGCAACTTCCTCCGCCTTGCCATGAAGGCACGGTTCGGGGATGCCGCCATCAAGACCTTCCGCAAGGAACTGACCGAGAAGCTCCGCATCCTCAAGATGGATGAGAGCTACATGCGCCGGTACCTCAACGAAGGCTTCTCCGGTGGCGAGAAGAAGAAGGCGGAAATCCTCCAGATGGCCCTCCTCAAGCCGGAGATTGCCATCATGGACGAGACCGACTCCGGCCTCGACGTCGATGCCTTCAAGGTCGTCGCCGATGGCGTGAATGCCATGCGCGGCCCGGACGTCGGGTTCGTGGTCATCACCCACTACAACCGGATGCTCGAGTACATCAAGCCAGACTTCGTGCACGTCCTCATTGGCGGAAAGATTGTCAAGAGTGGCGGGCCGGAACTTGCCCTCGCGGTCGACCAGCACGGGTACCAACCCATCCTCGAGGAACTGCGCGAACAAGGCGTGGAAATCGAGCTCATGGAAGAAGCCGGCGCCACCTACGCACGCGAGGAACCCGCCGAGCGCGAGCACGACCCATTCCGTTCACACGGCCTGACCGGTCTCTAGTCTCCCCACCCCCGAATGGTCCGCGGGCTTCGCGCCCGCACCGGAAAGAGGACACCATGGCAACCGACATCGAAGTGACATCCAAGGAACTCGCGATCCACGTCGACCCAAACCGGGAACGGCTCCTTCGCGAAGCCGAGAAGGAACTGCCACTCGAGTATTCCGCCGGGTGGTCTGACCCCGAGACCTATTTCTTCAAGTCGGGACGCGGTGTCTCGCGCGAGACCGTCGAGATGATCTCGCGGATGAAGAACGAACCCGCATGGATGCTCGATCGCCGTATCAAGGCGTACGACCACTTCCTTAGCCGCAAGATGCCTTCCTGGGGTGCCGACCTGTCGGAGATCAACTTCGACGAGATGTACTACTACATCAAGCCCGCAAGTGAGCAGGGCAAGACGTGGGACGACGTTCCGGAGGACATCAAGAACACCTTCGACAAATTGGGTATCCCGGAGGCCGAACGCAAGTTCCTCGCCGGTGTTTCCGCCCAGTATGAATCCGAAGTGGTCTACCACTCGCTTCGCGAAGACCTGGAAAAACTCGGCGTCATCTTCACAGACATGGATTCGGGATTGCGCGAGTACCCGGAAATCGTCAAGCGCTACTTCGGCACGGTCATCCCGTACAAGGACAACAAGTTCGCCGCCCTGAACACCGCCGTCTGGTCGGGTGGAAGTTTCGTGTACGTCCCCAAGGGTGTCCACGTCGCCATCCCGCTGCAGGCCTACTTCCGGATCAACGCCAAGAATGCCGGCCAGTTCGAGCGGACCCTCATCATTGCCGACGAGGGCAGCTACGTCCATTACATCGAAGGATGCACCGCCCCCATCTGGTCGGAAGACAGCCTGCACTCCGCAGTCGTCGAACTGATCGCGATGAAGGACGCCACCATCCGGTACACCACCGTCCAGAACTGGTCGAACAACGTCTACAACATCGTCACCAAGCGGGCTGTCGCCCACGAGAACGCCACCGTCGCCTGGATCGATGGCAACCTCGGATCCAAGGTCACGATGAAGTACCCGGCCGTCTACCTCCTCGGACGCGGATCAAAGGCTGAGATCGTCTCCGCCGCATTCGCGAACCAGGGGCAGGTGCAGGACGCCGGTGGCAAGGTCTGGCACTGCGCCCCGGAGACCACCTCCACGATCACCTCGAAGTCGGTCAGCAAGGGCAACGGTCGGACCAGTTTCCGCGGTTGGCTCAAGATCTACAAGGGGTGCGTCGATTCCGTCTCCGCCATGCGCTGCGATGCCATGCTTCTCGACAAGGAATGCCGCTCGGACACCTACCCGACCATCGAGGTCGATGAGGAGAAGGTTGCCCTTGGTCACGAAGCCACGGTCTCGAAGATCGGTGAAGAGGAACTCTTCTACCTCATGTCGCGCGGTCTATCCGAACGCGAGGCAATCACCCAGATCGTGAATGGGTTCATCGAACCGTTCACGAAGACCCTCCCGATGGAATATGCGATCGAACTCAACCGGTTGATCCAGATGCAGATGGACGGTGCCGTCGGCTGATCCACTCCCCTCTCCCGCTTGCGGGGGAGGGTTTCGGGGTGGGGGACGTCACCTCACGGAACTTCCCACCCTGACGTAGCGGAACATCACACCCTTACAAAGCGAGGCAATGCCCGTGACGACCCTGGTGGCCCCTGGCACCCCGACCGAACTTCGCGGGGCTGGCCTGAATTCCGATACGTCACGCGCCATCGGTGCGTGGCGAGGCGACCCCGATTGGGTCCTTGACTGGCGTGCCCAGGCTTGGGCGGCGTGGGAAACGATCCCGATGCCCACCTCCACGACCGAGGGATGGCGCCGGACAAACCTGCGCATCCTTGCGCTCGACAAGGTTCACGCCATCTCTGACGCGGTTGCCCACGTCACCTCACGCGCCGACCTCCCTGCCTCCCTCCAGAAGGCGATCGACACGGGCTTCGATCACGGTGCCGTCCTCGTCCAGGAGAATGGCACGACCATCCTGACCGAGGTAGATACCCAACTCGCTGGAACGGGCGTGATCGTCTGCGATATCCACGAAGCGATCCACCGGCATCCCGAACTCGTCCGGGCGCATCTCGGCACCCTCGTTCCACCTCGGTGGCAACCGGGAATGCCGTCCAATGCCGGCAAGTTCGAGGCACTGAATGCGGCCTTCTTCAACGGTGGGACCTTCGTCTACGTGCCGAAGAACACCACCGTAGCCCTTCCGGTCCGCAGTCTGGTCTACCAGAGCGATGCCGACGCCGCATTCTTCCCCCGGTCACTGATCATCGTGGATGAGAATGCGCGCCTGACCTACCTCGATGAATACACCTCGGTCAACACCGCCTCGCCCGAAGCACCTCCGGTATTCGGCAGTGCTGTCGTGGAGATCATCATCAAGGATGGCGGACGGGTCGACTACACCTCCATTCAGGAGTGGTCGCTCTCGACCGCCGGTTTCCTGACCCAGCGTGCCTCACTTGGGAACAACGCCTCCTGCAACTGGGTGGCCGTCGTCCTCGGTGGCATGTACACCCGCGGTACTGCCGACGTCCTCCTGCAAGGCAAGGGAACCCGCGCCGACATGCTCGGCCTGGCGTTTGGCGAAGGCACCCAGGTCTTCGACTTCCACACCCTTCAGGACCATCAGTCGCCTTTCACCGACTCCGACCAGCTATACAAGACCGCGATGCGGGACCGTGCCCATCTGATCTATGAGGGGCTGATCAACATCCGCACCGGTTCCTACGGAAGCAACGGCTACCAGGCCAACCGGAACGTCCTCCTGAGCGATACCGCCAAGGCGGACAGCATTCCCATGCTTGAAATCTCCGATAACGACGTCCTCTGCACGCACGGGTCCTCCGTTGGACCAATCGACCAGACGCACGTCTACTACTTGCTCACCCGCGGATTGCCTCGCCCGGTTGCCGAACGTCTCGTCATCCAGGGATTCTTCGAGCCCGTCATCGAACGCATCGCCGTCGACGACCTCAAGGACCGCGTACGAGCGGCTGTCGACCGAAAGATTGGGGAGCAGGACTAATGGTGGCATTGGGCACTGACTGGACGCTTGCCGGTCACACCGGCGAGATTCCCGTGGGTCAGGTAAAGCAAGTGACCGTCGGCGACTTGCGCCTCGCGGTCTGCAATCTTGACGGCAGCTTCTTCGCCATCGAGGATGTCTGCACGCACGATAATGGCCCCCTCAATCAGGGCTGTCTCGAGGGCGAGGAAATCGAATGTCCCCGGCACGGTGCGCTGTTCAACGTCCGGACAGGCGTTGCAACCGGCATGCCGGCAGTGATGCCTGTACGGACATTTGCCGTTCAGGTTGACGGCGACGCAATCTACGTCCACGTGGCCTGACACACTCCCCTCTCCCGCATTCGGGGGAGGGGGCCGGGGTGCGGGCGTCTCCATTGGGTTGGGGGCCGGGGTCCACGTGAGGGGTGAAACG
>BJHB01000236.1:0-5347 GCA_014191415.1 Chloroflexota bacterium | reverse complement strand
CGCCTGAAGTGTCGTACGTGGCAGCAACACCCTCGAGGCGAAAGCCCCGGGGAACATGCAAGCGGGTTGCCTCGGCCATCAGGATGCCCGCCGCGCGCGACGCAAAATAACCAGGAAGGCCGGGCCACCAACCATTGCGGTGAGGATGCCCACCGGCAATTCGACAGGCGCCAAGACATATCGCGCCAACAGGTCGGCAGTCACGAGAAAGGCGCCCCCACCGAAAGCGCACGCCGGCAAGAGTCGCCGGTTCGAAGGCCCAGTCAAGCGTCTAAGCATGTGTGGTACCAACAAGCCGACGAAGCCGATCAGGCCGCCAAGCGTCACTGCCGAGGCCGCCAGAATCGCACCCGTCGCGAGCGTTACCCGGATGGTCATCGCCACCGGCACGCCGACACTGGCCGCTCCGGCCTCGCCAAGAACCAACGGGTCAAGCCAATGCGCAAGCGCATATGCGACGCCGAGGCCGACCAGGACGACCGGCGCGGCGACGGCCAAGTGCCCCCAACCGTTCACGGCGATGCCACCTGCCAGCCACGAAAAGACGAGACGGAGACGCACTGCCATCTGGTCGTTCAGCACCAGGAATGCGGTCGTCGCCGCGGTCAACATCGACCCGACCGCAAAGCCCGCCAACAACAGGTCGGTCAGCAGAAACCCAGCGCCACGTCGGGATATCCGGAAGACCACGAAAGCCGTGGCAACCGCACCGACCGCACCAGTCGCTGGTACGAACATCGCTTGGACGCCTGCCGCCGTCGGTGCAAGGAAGCCGACCGCCGCGAAACCCGCCGCTGGCCCAACGAGCAGCGCGAGGGTCGCCCCGAACGCCGCCCCCGACGAGATACCCAACACAAACGGATCCGCCATCGGATTCCGGAACAGTCCCTGGAAAAGTGCCCCACTAGTTGCAAGTGCGCTTCCGGCAAGCGCGGCACCCAGCACCCGTGGAAACCGTACTTGCCACACGATGGCATCGTGCGCGGGCGACCAAGTGGGCGCCATAGTGGTCAACCCAAGGTGGTTCGAGATCACCCCAACGGCCACGTGGGTCGGGATCACCACCGCGCCCCACGCAACACCTGCAACCACGGCCCCCACGAGGCCGGTGCACAGCACCACGACCAAGCTGACCGTGGGGAACGCCAACCCCAGGCGCCGAAGTATCTGGATCGGACGAGTTGGCCACGAGACGTGGCGTCGCACGGTGCCCGGTCCGGGGAAAAGCGGCGAGGGCAATGCCCTGTCCATGTGAAGCGTCGACCCTTTCTCGCGAAGGTACGCAGCGTGCCATGGGATGGGTAACCTGACTTTGCGCTGTGGTCAGCATGACGGACACCCGACAGCTCCTACCACGGTCGCACTACAGTTGCGGGACAGCGTCGGCATTTGACCGACTTCCCCCACGTCTCGCCCCGATCCCGGGGCGATTACCCATGGCGCAGGTGGCCAACACAGCCACCAACGAGTATTCAGTTGCCTGGAGTATATACCCGGTACCGCAGCCACGCGCTGTCCACCTCCGACCGCACAATGCACTGCAATGAGGAAATGAAGTGACCACAATGAACCGGCAGGTCCAACTCCGCCGACGCCCAAACGGATTGCCCCAACCAGAAGACTTCGCGATCGTCGAGACACCAGTGCCCCATCCCGGACCGGGCGAACTGCTCGTTCGGACACACTTCCTGTCACTCGATCCCTACATGCGGGGACGCATGAACGACGGGAAGTCGTACGCCGCTCCAACCCCACTCAACGCCGTCATGCCCGGGGGCACGGTTGGCGAAGTGGTCGTATCCAATGATCCATCCATTGCCGTCGGAAGCATCGTGACCGGCGGGGGCGGTTGGCAGGAGTTCGCCGTCCTCAATGCGCGATCCGTCCGCGTTGTCGACGCGAGCCTGGCGCCAATCAGTACTGCTATCGGTGTCCTCGGCATGCCCGGGCAGACCGCGTGGTACGGCCTGAACGTGATCGGACGGCCACAGGCAGGCCAAACAGTCGTCGTCGGTGCCGCTACCGGTGCCGTCGGCAGCGTAGTTGGACAACTTGCACGCCTCGCCGGTTGCCGTGTCGTTGGCGTCGCCGGGTCCGATGCCAAGTGCGCGCACGCCGTGCATGACCTAGGCTTCGATGCCTGCCTCAACCACCGGTCACACGACGTCTCATCCCTTACGGATGTCCTCCAGCAGGCTTGCCCAGATGGGATCGACATCTACTTCGAGAATGTTGGCGGCGCGACTCTCGCCGCGGTCCTGCCCAACCTCAAGCAGGCAGCGCGTATTCCCCTGTGTGGACTCATCAGCCGCTATAACGGCGAGGACCAGACACCGCTGAACCTCGGCCCGCTCCTATCCAACCGGGTCACCTTGCAAGGGTTCATCATCTCTGATCACCCGGATACATTCCCCGTCTTCTTTGCGGATGTTGCCCCGCGCGTCCAGTCCGGGCAGGTGCGGTACCGCGAGGACATCGTTGACGGCCTTGCGAACGCACCCCAAGCCTTTGTGCGCCTGTTCTCTGGTGAGAATTTCGGGAAACTGGTCATCCGGGTCGCATCCTGACGAGCGCATCCACGAGACGCAGCGAGGCCCCGATCCGAACCCGGATCGGGGCCTCAAATCAACTGTCCCCAGACCAGGACGAGACTAGCGGGGCAGGTCGAGAATGTTCTGCAATTCGTCGTTCAACGCCTTCAGGTACGACGGTGTCGGCTCGCCCTGGTTCTCCCAAACCTTGTTGACCGCGTCGCCGAGGGCCTTGTTGAACTCCGTGATCTTGTAGTTCCCCGGGACCTGGTAGGTCTCGCCGAGTTCGTTCGCATCCCGGTCGAGTTCCTGAAGGATCTTCGGGAAAACCTCGTGGTTCACGAACTTCGGATCGTTGTAAACGTCGGGACGCGCGCCCGGCGTCGTCGAGCCCGTCTTCTGCATCGCCAATGCGAGACCCGTGTCCTTGCTTGCAAGGAACTGCAGGACTTTCCAGGCCTGATCGGGATTCGGCGAAGTCGCCGACAGTTGCAGCGCATCCGGCACCCAGATTCCACCACGTCGACCGGTCGGCCCCTTTGGTGCAAGGATTGCGCTGTACTCGTAGCCAAACTGCTTTGCGGCCGGATGAATCACCGTCTTCACGTTGAAGTCGAGGTTCATCAGCATCGCCGCCTTGCCCTCAACGAACAGCTTCTGGATATCCGCCTTCGGGTCGGCCACCTTTCGCTTATGGAACGCATCGTAGAACCACGCGAACGCTGCTCCCGCCTCGGTGCTCGCAAGCATGCCTTTTTTGGCTTCCTTGTCGAGGAGTTCGGCATTCCACCGGCGCAACGTGCCAGTGAGGGTGCGCGAATCCTTCGGCAGGGTGGTGGCGATGCCCCACTGTGACCCATCAGGCTTGGTCAGTTTGACCGCGGCCTCCATGATGTCAGCCATTGTCGTGTTGGCATCGGGAACCTTGACCCCCGCCTGATCGAACAACGACTTGTTGTAGAAGAATGCGACCGCAGCCATCTTCCCCTTGAAAGGGAGCGAGATAACCTTGCCGTCGAGCCGACCGGCGTCAATCGCTGCGGGATACCACTGCTTGAGGTCAACCTTGTCACGTGCGATGAGGGCATCAAGGTCCTTCATCGACTTCGCGAGGTAGAGACGCTGCGGTTGTGCCTGGGACGGGTGGGTGTGAACGACATCCCCGATGCTTCCGGCCGCGATCAGGGTCGTGATCTTGGCGATGATGTCACCGTCGTTCAGGTCCTTCTCGACAGTGATCCCAGGGTTTTCCTTTTGGAAGACCGGGATGCGGACGTCCCACATCTCTGCTTCGGAGACGGTTCGGGCCGTGACCTTGATCGTTACCGGCTTGGGAGCCGCGGTTGGCGCTGCCGTGGCGGCCGGAGCGGTCGTCGCCGCGGCCGTAACGGTCGGGGCCGCCTTGGCTGCAGTAGGAGCCGCTGCCGGGGCTGACTCGCCACCACAGGCAGCAAGCACTGCTGATCCCCCGAAAACCGCAACCAAGCTTGAAAGTGAACCTCGCCGTGTCAGGCGTGAACCCACGCCACGTTCAATCAGTTCGGACATCTTCCCCCCGAAAGCCCGTGCGGTCCTGACCACCAACGAAGGTGCGGGGCGCAACGGTTTCCGGGGATGCTAACAAGTGAAGGAAGTCACTGGCGGGGTCACCTGCCCGACGAAGTGGCCCCGAACATATATGCGATTACTATGGGTTAGCTGGAATGGTCACCTGCTTCGACACCGTGAACGGTGACCAGTTGCTCCCGTCCTGCGTGTACACATTTGCCGTGACATCTAGGTTGAATGTACCCGTGGCCGCCCTACTGAACGTTGCCGAACCTGATCCGCTATTGATTGATCCACTTGAAGTGAGATTGAACCCATTCCGGCTCAATGTGGCATCGAACCGCCCGTTCGCCGTAGGGCTAACCCCCACCACAGCAGTGCAGGTCTGTGCAGTGCACGACAGGTTGGAAACCGACACCGTCGGGACCGTGACCGTGCCGTTGGTAAGCAACGACGACATCGGGGTCTGGAACCACAGTTGGGGAGCCGTGTCCTTCCGGATCATCACCGAGGTCTCCGACACATCCGCAGGGCGGTACTTGACGGACAAAGTGTTATTGGTCACTGTCTGGGACTGGAGACCAATACCGACAAACGTCGGCTGAACGCCGTTCGCATCCCCGTTGCCGGTCGACACGCCAACCTCGACTATCCACGTCCCGGTCGCGGCCCCTGCCGGGGATATCGTTACCATACGGGTCACAACAGGCGAAGCCTCGAGCGCCACCGTCGTGGTTGCACCGGCATTCACGCTGATGGTCCGGTAGACCGGTACATCGTCTACAACAGCCGTCACGGCGTAATTTCCCGGAGCCACGTTCGCGAACGTAAATGCCCCACCTACACCGGTCTGGGTCGCAGCCCATCCAGCTCCGTTCCCCTGCCCGTTAGCGGTCATCGGGACCAGGCTTACATTCGCGCCAGTGCCAATCCCGGGTGCGGACAGCGTTCCGGAAACGGTCCCGCTACCAACCACGACGCCCGTATCAACACCGCCCGCGGGCGCGCCTACCAGAGATGTACTGTCCCACTTGATATCGACAGACGCCCGCGCGCCTTGATACCTGTTGTCTGCAGCCGGATCAAAGGCGACCGCGAAGGTGATTGCCCGAACCAAGCCCGCCTGCCAATCATCGACAACTCCACCGTTACGATAGTTCTTCACGATGATCCCGGAGGCAAGCGCCGGACTTATGCGGTCGCCCGACGTAATCTCCGCACCGATGGTGGTTGGGGTGGAGTTTTGCGCCAACGCAAAAGTGCCATTC
>BJHB01000235.1:0-5377 GCA_014191415.1 Chloroflexota bacterium | reverse complement strand
GGCCACGGCGCGTTGTTCGGCCCATGCCCGGTCTCCACTTGGGCTGACTGAACCCGGCGCGACGTCTGCGTTCGGAACCAACTGAGCGATCCGTGCGGAGTTGAACCGTCGGGAAGCGCCAATCCGCGCAAGGACCAGGCCGAGCTTCTGACGGTATGGCTCGTGTTCGTGCGCTGCCTGCAACGATCTCACCAGAATTGGATGGCGGCGCAGATCGGCTTCAAGGCTTTCGAGGACCGGATGCGCATCCGGGTGATGAGTGGGCGACGCGTGACCGCTTGAAGGGTCATCAACGAAGGTATCGTCACCGTGCGCGTGCGATGCGCCTAGGTTGAGCGAGGCCGGGGCGACGCTCAGATGACGTTGCAGTGCCCGCAGGCTTCCTTCGTACAGCGCGAGTGCGGTGTCCTTGTGCAGGCGTAGTGCGTGTTCCGTTACTCGCGCGGTAACCGACGGATTGCCGTCGCGGTCTCCACCGATCCAAGACCCGAACCGGAGGAACGACGGGACGTCAAACCCGCCCTCGGGGAATTCGCTGCGAAGCGCATCCTCGAGGTCCCGATAGAGACGCGGAACAACATCCCAAAGCGATGATTCAAAGAAGTAGAGGCCGTTCCGGACTTCGTCGAGGACTGACGGTCGCCGGGACCGGACCTCTTCGGACACCCAGAGGGAGGTGATGACTTCCCGAATGGCGTTGAGGTTGATTTCTCTCTCGCGAGCCGTGATCCGCGGTTGATCAAGCGGCGCGATCAGTGTCGAGAGATTGCGAAGCTTATGCAGGACGGTCCGGCGGCGTGCTTCGGTCGGATGGGCAGTGAGTACCGGTTCGACAAGGGCGTGCCGGAGGATCGTTGCCAGACGGTCCGCACTGATGCCGGACGAGCGGATCTCGGCGACTGCTTGCCTGATGCTCTCGGATCGAGGCGTGTCACCGGATTCCAATTCACGGACGCGAAGTATCCGGAGGCGTTGCCGTTCCTCGGCAAGATTGACAAGGTGGAAGTACGCGGTGAAGGCCCTTACAACGAGGTGGGCCTCGGGTAGCGAGAGGGATCTTGCCCGCGCTAGCAGTGCCTCGCCAGTCCGGACAATTGCGCTTTCGACGCCGGTGTCTGTGGCTGCCCGGAAGGTACGCGCAAGACCGCGGAACTCCTCCACAAGGTCATAGGTATCAATGCCCGCGACCTCCTGGAGAACTTCGCCGAGGAGCCTTCCGAGCGTGCTTACATCCCGGGCCAGGGAATCGACGACTTCCGAGTTGCCCGTAGCTCCGGGCACGGGTGGCGTGGTGTCCGTCATGGAAGAGAGTCTAGCTGTCGTCAAACGCGAGCGGACCGTGCCTATGGAGCCGAACGTCGCCTTTACACTTACCGCGTGAACATCGAAGACGTGCGTGGCCGGATTCGGCTGACGACGCTTGCCTCCTGCGCGGGGTGAGCGTCCAAGCTGGGCCCTGGTGCCCTGGCGCACGTGTTGCGTCATCAACGCGCTTCGGCGCACCCCGCGCTTCTGGTTGGTCTTGAGTCACCTGATGATGCGTCGGTGTGGAAGATTGATGACGCCCGCGCGCTCGTGCAAACGGTGGATTTCTTTCCCCCGGTGGTTGACGACCCGTACGCCTATGGGTGGATCGCCGCTGCCAATGCAATGTCGGATATCTATGCGATGGGTGGCGATCCGTTTCTTGCATTGGCCGTGGCCGGGTTTCCAGACGACCTTCCGCTTGAAATCCTAGGCGACATCCTCCGGGGGGGCGCCGATGCGGCCGCCGAGGCCGGGGTTGTCATCGCCGGTGGACACACTGTCACCGATGCGGAACCAAAGTACGGGCTGTCGGTAAGCGGGTTCGTCCACCCCGACCGCATCCTGACCAAGGGCGCGGTCAGGGATGGGGACGTGCTGTTCCTAACCAAACCCCTCGGGACGGGGATAATCACGACGGGGATCAAGCGTGGCATCGCGTCGGCCGTTGCGGAGGCTGCGGCGGTCGCATCAATGCGTCGATTGAACCGCGGCGCATCGCACGTCTTGCGGGAAATGCCGGAAATTCGTGCGTGCACGGACATCACCGGATATGCCCTCGCGGGACACGCCAGTGAGATGTCGCTGGCAAGCGGGATCGAAATTCGGATTGACACGTCCCTGCTTCCCATCCTGATCGATGCGCTCGACCTTGCGGGTGCAGGGTGCGTGCCGGGAGGGACTGGGCGCAATCGCGACTATCTCACGATGGCTGATTCAGACGGTGTTACCCGGGTGGCATTGGCGGCCATTATCGACGAACGCGTCGCTGCAGTGGTGTTCGATCCACAGACGAGCGGTGGGCTGCTGTTCTCAGTGGCGAAGTCGCACGCGGACGCGGTTCGTGAGGCATTCGCGGTGGCAAATGAGCCACTCTGGACGATCGGCGAAGCCGCTATTGGTCACGGCGTGCACTTTTCCTAGTCGAGACCCGGCGAACCAGGGCCACCGCTGATCGCTGGTCGGAAGACAACCGGTTCCGACGGCGCCTCATGGTCGAACCATCGCAGACCAATTGCGAGGAAGCCCGCAATCCCGGTGGCAATCCCGATCAAGATGGGAGTGGTATCGCCAAGCGTGCGGGACAGGATGCTCGCAACTGCCGACCCAATAGCCGCCGACGCAAGGAACGTGGCCCACGCAATCGGTTCCCACCCGCTTCGGTGGCTGCTCGCCAACAGTCGCAAGGCCGCAGGGAGGTGTGAACCGATCCCAAGACCGATGGGCAACAGAAGCAGTGATGCGGCGATGACGCGGAGTTCCAAGGTCTGACCGATGATCAGTGGCGAGGCGAGGGGAAGCAGTTCAGTCAGTGCAATCGGGTAGAGCGCCACACCAAGGGCACCCCAGCCAGCGACTGCCCGGATCTGGTTGCGGTGCGCCCGATGCACGAGCAATGACGCAATGACTGTGCCGGCCCAGAGGGCGGCGGTGCCCCCGGCGGTAGTCAGGTCTGCACGCCCCGCGATCAGGGGCAAGCGCCAGAGTAGGGCGCTGTATGTCAGTCCCATGGTGACGCCACCGGCGCCAAGGAACCCGATCGCACGCCATGGATAGGTGTCGTTCGGCGCGGGTCGGGTGTCCGTCATTGCCTCATCTGCGTCGTCGAGGAAGTCGTCGAACTCCGCGGGACGTCTGGTCGCCATGAAGGTGCCGACGATGGTGGCGCCGATCATGGTGAGGGTTGCCACAAGCCATGACCCCGGTGGAAGCGGGAATGGTTCAAAGAAGTACGGATGGTCGTCCGTGGCAGGACGGATATCAAATGGGACTTGAGCTTCCGCCGCTCCGGGGCCACCGGGTGCAGCGACGGCACTGAGGACTGACCGGGCTTCCTGGAACGGGACGAAGAGCGGCGGGAACGGCGACTGGAGCAGGAATTGCAGGATCCTCTGGGCAAGCGGTTCGGTGAACGCCGTCCGCCGCACCATGAGGACCGGCAGCACAAGCTGCTCGTTGTCCATGCCGGAGGTGCCGTCGTTCACCGCCAGAAGGTGGCGGATTGCGTCGGTAGGTGTCGGGGCGCCAAGGTCACCCATCACTTGGAACGCGGTATTGAATGCCCGCCAGAGTTCGTGGTCGTCGTGAACCCGGATGACGAGCATGCCTTCAGGTGATAGGTGATTGACATAATCAGCGAAGGCTTCACGGGTGAACTGGGTTGCGCCGGCCACGCGTCCCGGCTCAGCCGACGCTCCGGCGGCGGCGAGGGTGACGTAGATCAGGTCGTACGTGGTTTGAGATGCGCGGAGGTGCGCCCGAGCTTCCTCCGCGATCAACCGGACACCTGGGCGGCTCGTCAGCACCGGCCCACCGGCCTCGGAAATTGCCGCAGTGACCGCTTCGAATGCCCCGGGGTGTGGGTCGGCGACGGTGACCGTTGTCGCGCCGACCTCAAGGGCGGCCCGCAATTCCTGCCCGGCGCCGATGCCTGCGATGAGGACGCGTTCCTTCGGGCCGGGGAGGGTCAGGGGAAGGAGGGCCCCGTCCGCGCGTAGGCGCCCCGACGGACCAACGTAGCCGAACGGTAAGGCGTCGAGATAGACCCAGCGCCCACCATCCGGCGTTGCAGTGAGGTCAAAGCGCCCCCCCGGTCCCCACTGTGCCCGAGTGTGGGTCTCGGCAGAGTCCGGGTCGGCGACGCTGGTGAAGAGTGACTTTCCAACCGGGATGCGCCCGGGGTTGGCAACGGTGGCCGGGTTGCCCAGGATTGAAACGGCAAGCGTGGCGGTCCCGACGGCAACGATGGTTCCCAGCGAGGCAGCGATCCACCTGGAGGCTGAGCCCCACCGGCCGGCACTGGTTGTTACCAGCATCAGCGAGGCCACCCCGCCGACGGTGCCCGCGACCGCGACGAGGCCGGGCGGGGTGAGGGTGGCGATGGTCGTTCCGGTGGCAAGTACCCCAATCGCTTCCCCGGCTGCCCAGGCAGCGATCGCGAGGGGGGGACTGACGAATGATCGACGCAACGCGGTTCCGCCGAGGGCGCCGAGCGCGAAACTTGCCAGCATGGTTGCACCCGTCAGGATTCGCGGGTGGACGAGCTGTGGTATCTGCACCATTGGCACCGAAACCAGTGTGATCCCGAATCCAAGCAGCACGACGCTGACGGCAGCGAGTCGATCGTCCTGACGCGTGCGCCCGCCGTAGCGATGGGCTGCCATCAGACCGAACACGAACCCGAACCGCCCGAGAGCGGCGAGCCACCAGACGTCCGGGACGAGCGCGACTAAGGCAACCAGTCGGGCGGTGCCGGCGCCCAACCATTGATCGGCGAGACCGATAACCATGAGGGCAGCAACGGCAGTCAGGGTGGTCGTTACCGGCGGTGGTTCCGAGGTTGATTGCTGCCGAGCTTGCAGGAACCGTGGCAGAGCGTCGGGGACGGGCTGAGCATCGAAAGTGAGTTCCGGGGCGGTTTCCGGCGAACTGGCCGTATCCGGAACGGTGGCCTTGGGGTCGGCGCGGTCCTGGCCGTGTCCGTCGCTGGTGTCTGGCGTGGATGCCAAGGCTGCGTCCTTCCAAGGGCGATCAGGGTTCCTGCACCCCCGCACTTGCCGAATCGTAGTCGGGACCCGGCTCCGAAATCATACGCCCGGACAAGACATGTTTCATCTAGCGAGTAACCTGGAATTCGTCGACATTGTTACCATTGTCACAATGTCACGCATCCTTGTGGCCGACACGCTTGCGGGGGCAGGCCTTGAGATCCTGCAGGCCGACGCGGATGTCATCGTTCGCCCGGGCATGGCACCTCAGCAACTCGTGGACTGTGTAGGTGACTTCGATGCGCTCGTTGTGCGAAGTGCCACTAAGGTCACACGCGCCGTACTCGAGGCAGGGACGCGATTGC
>BJHB01000234.1:0-5388 GCA_014191415.1 Chloroflexota bacterium | reverse complement strand
GCCAGAATTCCAGATGATCGCAGGCCACTCCCCATCGGTCGCATTTGAGACTTCGGTCGATTGGCTGACGATGATCCTCGCGCCATTTGCCGTGATCAGGCATGCGCCGGCGGTGACATCCAGATCCGTCCCGATCGCAATGGTCGCTACCCGGTTTGACAGGGTTTCGGTGTCACGCTGAACGCGCGGGTGAGTTTCAAAGGCGCGGCGCGTGCATCCAAGGCAGACAAACCACGCGTTGGGGTGATCGTGAAACAGCCGTGACGGGAGTTCCAAGAGCTCGTCGGGATACGTGCTTTGCCAGTGAAGCCACCTGTCGAAGTCGCAGTAGAGCACCGGATTACTGTTGATGCGTGCCGCGCTCGCCACAACATTGCGCCGGGCCGTCCCGATCCCACTGCCAGCTCGCGTGTCTACGAGTGCTCCCAATTCGCGAAGACGAATGATCAGGTCTGCATCCGTTACATTCGTCGCTGATACATGCACGCTGCCATATTGCTTCTTGAGTGCGCGCTCATGCGCCAAAAGGAGTGGCGTGAGCCGCGCGTCGGGGTCGTGAACGGTCGTGCACAAGGAGATCGGGGGGTTCACTGAAAGCATCCCTAAATGGTGCTGGTGGCACCCGGCTGGTGTGCGTCCATCGCCATTGATCGAAGCCGTTCAAGCGATGCGCTCGGAACGACCGGATACTCCGTAGTCGGCGAGAGGTGCCGATACTGCTCGGGTAGTTCGCTGAGGTTCTGCTGCGCAAATTCCCGAACTTCGCTTAGCGGGGGCGAACTCCCGGAAACGACGGAACCGGAGAGAATGACGGGGCGCAAAAGCCGCTTCGACCCTGATGGAGCCGGTTCACCTTCAAGTTGCACGACATCGCGTTCGAATGCACCAATCCGATAGACCTCCTTTCGGCCGGGCCAGGTAGTCTTGTTTTCCGCGAGCTTGATCAACGGAGTGGAGGTGCCGTCCTCTTCAACATAGTGGACCGCTTTGTATACCCCCCCGAGACCGCCAGGGTTCGTGGAGGACGCTGTTGCAACTCCAAGACTGGTGCCGACCCCAAACCCGTCGATAGGCGCATCTGCCCTGACAAGCGTCTGAATGGAGAACTCGTCGAGGTCCCCAGACGCGATAATCCTCGTGCGATAGAGACTCGCTGCATCAAGGGCGTGTCGCACATGTCGGCTCGCGGCGTCGAGATCCCCGCTGTCCAAACGGACCGCGGCGAGATGGTGACCCAGTCGTTCCTCAACGTCATGTGCAACCTTGATCACTTTGGAGATAGCGTTGGTGACGTCATATGTGTCGAGTAAAACCGTGTACCGGTTGTAGGTTTCCGCGACGGCCATGAATGCTTCGGTTTCGTCGGGGAATAGTTGAACGAGTGCATGGGGAATCGTGCCCGTCGCAGGGATCCGGAAGCGTTCGGCGGCGGCAACGAAGCTCGTGGATGCACATCCGCCGATGTAGGCGCTCCTTGCGACCGTGAATGGGGCCGCTGCGCGCCGAAAGGCAAACTCTGATACGCGGCGACCGTTTGCGGCGAGGACAGTGCGTGCCGCCTTGGTAGCGACCCAGGTCGGGGCATTGATCGCCTGGAGGAGACCGGCCTCGATCAGTAACCCTTCGATGAAAGGCGCGGTCACTCTCATCAGGGGTTCTCCAGGGAACGCCACAGTGCCTTCTGGCATTGCCAGGACGTCGCCGGTGAAGCGAACGTGCCTTAGGTAGTCAACAAATTTTGGGTGGTAGTCCCGTATTTGGGTGAGATATCGCAGGCCCTTCTCTTCATATCGAAACTCACGAATGAAGTCGAGTGCGAACTCAAGACCCGCAACGAGGAGGAATGCGCCGTCGCAAGGCGCGCGACGCGTGTACAAGTCGAAGGTCGTGATCCCAATGCGTCCACTTCGCCAGGCGACGTACGCCGCGTCTGGATGATAGAGGTCCGTATGCAGCCCGCCTGAGATGGCTCGCGAAAGGAACTCGTCAAGCATTTGGCGATTGTACGACGGAATCAACCGGGTATGTGCGGGCTGAAGTAGCAGAGTTGGACAGTCAGCCCTATCGGCCTACGTCCACTGTGGGCGCAGCCCCCGGGTTGGTGCCGTGGACCAGTGATGGACCTGGGTTCCAGCGATGCGCGGGCACATTGAACGATCCATTTCCACAGGTGCACCCAAAACGAATGACCTCGCGTTAGTAGGACGGGGTACCTTCTGGAACTTTTGACAGGCGCCTCATTAGCGGGACCGGATCTCAACCGACGGCGTTCAACCGCCGCGAAGAGACCTCAAACCTGCGGCGTCCGTCTTACTCTGGGCGGTAATAGTCGTTTGCCTCAGCGCCGAGAGGTGCATATACTCCAATATGCGCCGAACATCTTGCGGAATGTTTTCGCTACGGATCCTTCGTCAAGACTACGGGCGGTCTAGTTCGATCCGTATTGGGAGCAGGGGTTCTGGCAACGTTCCAATGCTAGGTGACGCGTGACTAACACGTTAGGGGATGGTTGAGGTAATCCATGGCGCTACAGCGTAGCTCTGGTGTACCGGTTTCCGCCCCGGGGGCGACTCAAGGGCAGTCCTCCTCAGCAGGCGGACCTGCTTTGTCAACCCGTGAGACCATTGTTCAACCCCATGTCGAATTGGGGGTTATGTTTGGTCAGGCCCTAGGTGGCCGTGAGCCTGTCATGTCTGCGTTGCAAAATCTCCAGGCGATTGGCCAGGAGCACGGGTGTGACGCGATTATTGCCGTCAAACTTATGCAGTATCCCACCAGTGCGGGGCCAGCCGTTGTCGCTTACGGCACGGGTGTGAAGTTCGCCAAGCCGTAGGAGTTGCTTCGATAGGAAGCGCCGCGCAAGATGTTGTCAACTTCCGGTTGATCGGTGTGTCTAGGCAACACTTGGCACTGCATGCTTTTGGTGGGATTGTTTCTTGGCCGGGAGCCAAGTGCGGAGTGCTACCGCTACGCTGGCTTGGACGTAAATCGGGTCAGGCATTCGCGGAGGACGCGGACTTGTGATCCGTGTCATACCGCGTTTAACTTCCTCGTTGACTCCGTCTTCCGGCCCGGCCCGACTTCTTGTTGCCCTTGTGTTTCTCCCGGCGTTGCTGGCATTGGCAACTTCGTGGGTGTATGAAGCGGTACATCAGGACCGTGTCTACTTTGGAGTACGCGTCCTCGGTAAACCGATTGGTGGCCTGACCGTGAACGAAGTCCGCGACGCGGTAGCGGACGCCGTAGCTGAAAAGCTTGCCTCGGAAATTCTCCTCTCGCACGGGGAAGAAACGTGGAAGCGGGGCGTTGAAGCACTCGGCATAGAGGTTGACGGCGATTCGATTGCTTCAACCGTGTCCATGACATGCATCACCGGACACACGGGAACAGGACTTCAGTGGTTGACCGACCAGCTGAGGCTCATGACCGTTGGCGTTGAAGTCCCGGTTCGTTTCCGCCTCGACCGGACTCGAGCTCGAGCGTCGCTTGAGACGATTGCCCGGGTACTTGAACGCCGCCCAGTTGACGCTGAGGTCTTAATCGGTGCTTCTGGCGAGCACTATGACGTTGAGTTGATCCAGTCGAAGGTCGGCCAGAGGCTCAATTTCGAGGGAACGTTGACCCGGCTTGAGGCTTCTCTTGTGGGTGGGTTGCCTTCATCCGTCGACTTGGTGATAGATGTCGTGCAGCCGCGAACCGACGGGGCCGCGTTATCAGATGTCTTCGGAGCGGCGAAGGCACTTCTGGACACTCCGCTTGAGCTTGTCGACGACAACGGGCCCGCCCGAAGGAAATGGAGGCTCGATCCGGTCGAGGCCTCGCGGATGCTCATCCTTGACTTGCCGGGTGGCGAGGCACGAACGAGGATCACCGGGGCCAGGCTTGACGAAGTCAAACTCCGTGACTGGGTCACCAAGGTCGCGTCGAGTGTTTCTCAGGACGCGCGCAACCCGTATCTCGAACTGGTGGATGGGGTTCTGAAGACGAACCCTGGACGTCCGGGACGCATCGTTGACGTCACCGCAACCACAAAAAGGCTTGTGGATGCGCTTCCAACTTCGGAACATGCCGTCAAACTTGTCGTTCGAAACGATGAGCCTTGGGTGCCGGTTACAGATACGGATGCAGCGAGGCGTCAGATCGAACAGGCAATCCGGGAACCAATCGTGCTGCGGTTGAACTCGGGGTCTGCTTCCCCGAGAATGGTGCGAGTTGATTCGCCTACGATACTAAGCTGGGTTGAGTTGCCACGGATGCAGAATGTTCCGCGTGACACGTCTCGTCTGGCACCTCAAAACCGGCCTCGTCTCGAGTGGGGTATTGCATCGGGACGCCTCCTCGAGTTCGTCAATCGTGAGATTGCTCCGGCGTTAGCCGTGCCACCGATTGACGCGACGATACTGGTTGTGGCAAAGCCGGGCGCTGTCGCATCAGCCGTGACTCCAACGCCACCCGCGGGGCCGACTAGTGTGGACGAGGTTGATGCAGGCCTTCGGAGTGGGATTGCTCTGGAGTTGCAGCGTTTGCGATCCACGCCGGTCCGAGTGGCAACGGTTACTCCATCAGGTGGAGCTGCCACGGCAATTGCAAGGGCGACATCAATCTCGCCGGTTCAGTCGGCGAGTCCAACGCCAACGGCAGTTTTCGCGATGTTTACGGTAGTCACCGTGACGCCATCAGACCTTCCGCCATCCCCGACCGCTACTGCAACACCGGACGCGCGAGGGGTCACGACTTTCGGAGCGAAAGTTTTCGAGGGCACCGATGGAAGTGCCGTGGATGTCGAGGCACTCGCGCGACTAATTGATGACCTTCTTCATCGGGACCTTGAGCCCCTCAATGGGTTGCTGATAGTGCCGCCGACTGCGATTCCCTCGAGAGGGATTCAGTCACAAGACCCTGCCGATCCCCGCACGAGTCCATCTGCGACGAATTCGATCACTGTAACTTTGACCCCGACCCCGACCCCGACTTTGACTGCCACTGCGACCCGCAGTGCGACCCCGACCACAACATCGACGGCCACCCGTACCCAGTCAGCCAGCGACGTGACTGGCGCCATGTCTGCGCTCACGCCAGTCGCCTCGGGCAGTTTCTCCTTTGCCGTGGCGTCGGCGTCACCGTCATTAAGAGTGATCGACGTTCCAGTGACGATGCGGAGACCGAATGTCGTTGCCGCCGATTTGATGAGCGTCAAATCACTCATTGACCGCCTCGTTGGTGAACCGATCATAGTGACCTGGAACGAGGCGTCTTGGGATGTGGTTCCGAACGACCTCGTTGACCATCTGCGAATTGGCGTCGATCAGAACAAGAGGCCCACTGCTTACCTTAGCCGGGACGGATTGATCGAACTTTCCGGGAGGATTGCAAGGTTGGCCGAGCGTT
>BJHB01000233.1:0-5424 GCA_014191415.1 Chloroflexota bacterium | reverse complement strand
CAAGCCTCGCAGGACTCACGCTGGCGGCGGTTGGAGCTTCGGGGGTCTTCCCTACTGGGAACTGGATGCTAAGACTAGCGAGGCAACCAATGATGCCTGCGGTTGCGCTTGCCGGAAACGCCATCGCAATTTCCTTGCTAGACGTCGCTTTTGTGACAACGTCTGGCGACCTCGCAGATGCGTGGCTCAACATTCTGACCTGGATCGGGTGGATCGCAATCATCGGCGGAGTGGTTGCGTTCTGGCGTAATCGGCGCCCAGTGATCAAGATTGCCGCAATCATCGGCGCCCGAAATGGCTTGGCATTTCTGGCGCTCGGCAGCGGTACCCCTGCCACCATGAGCTCGCTGGCGCTTCTATCCGTGACGACCTTTCCCGCGCTTGCGCTCTTCTGGGTGTTTGCTAGTGCGCATGGTCGCAATCAGGCGCGAGGATCAGGTTCGGACCTGACAGCGGAACTCATGCCCGTCTCAGTAGGTGCGAGAGGATCTGAACGGAACGCCTTGATTCCACAGGGGCGCCAAAGACTGTCTTTGGGCCGGGCGGACGTATGGGTCCTTGTGGTGCTAGCTGGGGGCGCAGTTGGGTTGCCGGGCACTGTCGGCGGTATCGCCATGGGCGGGTTTCTCTCTGGACTATCGGTTGCGAGCGATCGGGGCGCTTGGGCGAGGTTCGCTATTTTCGCGTTGGACGCAAGCGTGATCGCCGGCGTTGGTAGCGTCATTGCCATGCGGTTCGGGATCGGTTACCGCGCGGTGCTCGGCGTGGGCGGAAGACGGCCCGACGTGAAGCTCACGGGTGCCGCGAGGGGCGTCTTTGGAGCCACTTCACGTGAACCCCTGGAACGACTCGGTGCTGTCTGGACTGCGTCCGCACGTTCCGGGAACCGGACGTTCGCGGATGCGCTAGGTCGTGGTCTGCCGTGGCTCGCACTCATCTCCTCAGTTGTTGTGATCATCGGACCGGCGCTGTTTCCGGTTGCGATGGTTTCACCGTGGTTCGGTTCGGTGAGCATGGCGGTTGCTGGAACAAGTACTGCCCCCCGCCTAGCAGAATTCTTTCGTTTCGCGTCCACAGATCGTTTGGTGCTGCTCGCGGGTGGGTTCTGGGGATTGTGGAGATTGAGCCGGGCCGAGGAGTGGCTACCATCGGCATTGAGGACGGTCGTCGGAATCGGAGTGGTGATCGTCCAGCCGGTCGGATTCGTAGTTCGTCGTGTTTCATATCTTGGACAGGCGGCATTGGAGCCGGCATCTCGTGGAATTGGCTCAATCGTCGATCGCCTGCCAGTTGTGATGCGTCTTGTGGAAGATCGTTATTACTCGGCCGTTGCCGTGATCGCAATTGTGGTTCTCCTCTACAGTATTGGACGGTAGCGAAGGCAGGGTTTCGATCAGGCATGGCGGACCTGTGACGCGGTTGTCCCAGGTGCCTAGGGTGGCGTACCGGTTGCTGGTACGTGACTTCGGTTGCTGGGCCAGATACTCAGCTTCGACCGGGCATCCATGGCGGATGCCGAGGGCAACCTTGGTGTGAACGAACTCGCGCTCCTTGTCATGCTCGTCGTGGTTGCGTCCCTTCTCAGCATCTCAGTTGAGTGGCACGTGGCAGCGGCATGCCTGTGGCTGGTTCACATGCTTGTCAGTGTTTGGCTTGCGGTCGTCGCGACGCCAGAGTTGGCCGTCTCCAAGGCAGTCACGGGTACAACCGTTTGCCTCTTGCTCATCCCAAGCCTTCGGGCGTTCTCCCAAGCGAGAGCCGCGGTTGGGACGACGGGAATGCGCAGGCTTGTGGTCGTCGCTGGCACGCAAGCAACAGATGAGCCATTCATGCTTGTTGGTGCCTTTCTTGCGGCCGCCGCGGCGATTGCCTTGTCATTTGCATTCCCGCTTGTGGAGGGCGCGAGCAACTTCGCCTGGTATTGGTTGACCCTCCTCGGGCTGCTCTTGATCATGCTCTCGCGTGACATTGTGCGAATAGGACTAGGGCTACTTCTCTTGCTGAACGCCGTCGATCTGCTTGACACGATGGTCAATCGAAATCAGGGAGTGACCGCGATAGGCGCGCGAAGCATGGTCGCTATCGTTTTGGCGCTGGCCCTCAGCGTGATTTGGGGTCGGACGACTTCAGTTCGTTCCCGGTCTGAGAAAGCGGACCTTCCGAGCCTCACGGTTACCGATCCGATGCCCGCACAGAGGTTGCCACCATTTGGGAATCCGGGCGGTGACAGGTACCAGGGCGGGTCGCGATGACCGTGGAAGCGCTGCGCGCCATCTGGACCCCGAGCTTCCTGACATTCGTCAGCCCAATCGTTGCCGCTGCTTTGGGCGGGCTTTTTGGGCGGCTTGGGCGGTCTGGGCAGGGTGTCGCAGCACTGATCGTTCTCTGTGGCTTTTCTGCCGGCGCTTATGGGGCTTGGCAGGCGCCGGTAAGCGCATTGACCGCCATCGCTGCGGTTCCAGGTTCCCTGCCTCCGATCGGGCGTCTGCAGATCCTGGTTGTCTCGATGGGCGGTGCGCTGATTTCGATCTATCACGTACTCACGAAGAGAGATGGGGAGGTCGCGGTCATTGCGTCACTTGTCGTGGCTGCCACGAGTGCGAGTGCTTTCGCAGGTGACTCGCTACGCGTCGCCGGGGCGGGAATTCACTTGGCGGTGCTCCTCGTGGCGATGCTGATGGCGACTGAGCGCGGTGACTGGCAGGGTGGCGTTGCCGGTACTGCGTACCTCACCATGGCAAGTATTGGCGCAATCACCCTGGTTGCTGGGTTTGCGCTTGCCGACGTCCAGAAAGTCAGCCCTGGCGGTCTTGTTACCGACGCCTTCGTGGTAGCGGTGCTCAGCACAGGGTTTGCACTCAGTATCGGGATCGTGCCGCTGTACTTCTGGGTTCCGTCAGCGTCACAGAGGCCTGGGGCTGGCGGATCTATGCTGGCACTCGCTGTCGTAGTGCCGGCTTCTCTCGGTCTGATGCTTGCGACGTTGACCGCGTTGCCACAGCTTTCCGGGCCAGTTGCGTCGTCGCACCTCCTGACAATCGGAGGCTTGTTGACCGCAATTTTTGGTGCCGTTGGAACCCTTGCGCCAGGAAGGTTGCGCCGTCGCATTGGCTACGCCCTGATGGGAAACCTTGGTGCAGTGCTCTTGGGGTTTGGGACCTTGACGAGAATTGGGGTTGCCGGTGCGCTCGTGACGTTAGCGCACCACTGTTTGGTCGCAATCGTCCTCATCGGTTCAGCGACAGAAATCGAGACGCCGCCAAGCGTGCCAGATCAAGCGCTTGTGGACGAAGATGGCATTGAGTCAGGTCTTCGCCTTGGTGTGAGGCCAATCCTGATCGCACGTGAGCAAGGATGGGTCGCGCGGGGCGCGTTTGTACTGGCAGCAATTGCGATGAGTGGCGTGCCTCCGTTTGGAGGGTTCGCGTCACGCTGGGCGGTCATGCAGGCGCTGGCATTGTCTGATTGGCGTCTCGCGTTTACCCTTGGAATTGCTTCCCTCGCCACAACCTATGCGCTCTTGGTGAGCGTGCCCGGCCGTAGAAACGTCGTTGGCTCCAGACAATCGTCCACTAATACTGAACGATTTCTGCTTGCGCTTTCGGTTGTGGCCTGCCTTTGGGGTTTCCTGCCAGGGAATATCCTCGATGTTGCGCACTCGGCGACATCTCAACTCACGTTTCTCAAACCGTTCTGATCGGTTGGGGCAAGGTGCCGAGCCGAGGTGTCAGGTAACGACGACCCACACTCCGCGAGTGGCTGATCTCTCAACGGCGTCGACCACCCGGTGCGCCATGAGCCCATCCGCGAAGGTTGGCCAAGGGTCATCGCCGTACTCTGGTTGCACGCCTCCGATGGACCGCAACATTCTCTCAACATGCGCACGCGGATAATCTTCAAACGACACATTTAGTCCATTTGGTGTTGTTTCGTCAATCAGACCGCTCGTTCCCGCGCTGGCGACCCGTATTGTTGGCGATTGGGTCCGCTCCTCTTCCATGACGGCCGATCCGTCCGACCCGAAGAGTTCGATGCGTCGAAACCCGCCACGTCCAAACGCAACCTGGCTGACCTGGATGATCCCCGTTGCCCCGCTGACCATTTTTGCCACAAACGAGGCGGTGTCGTCCGCGGTCACCTCCCCCGACCCTCCATTTAATGTCGGCCTGCTTCGAACTACAGTTGAAGCGGTTCCGGCAACCGAATGGAACTCTCCGGCGAGCCATCGCACGGTGTCGATCATGTGGATGCCGACGTCGAGGAGTGACCCTCCGCCGCGTTCACGCAACATCCGAAACCCCAGCGGAGTGAGTGGACTAGCCCGGATGTCCTGATGAAACGTGACGGTGAAGTGGCGAAGTGCTCCGATCGCCCCGGACCTGACGAGATGCCGGAGATGCCGGAATGAAGTGGTTGACCGGTACGTGAAATTGACTGCAGTGCGAACACCTGCTCCAGCGGCGTGGTCATGCATTTGCGTGGCTTGCGCGAGATCGATTCCGAGAGGCTTTTCACACACGATGTGTATGCCTCGTCCGGAAGCTGCGAGGGACATGGGGAGGTGGACGTCGTTCGGTGTCGCGATCACGACGGCATCGGGTTTCGCGTCGTCGAGCATTGCCTCGTAGTCATTGAAAACACCAGGAACGGAATTCCGGTCGGCAACTTCCTGTGTTTTCATGGGTGTCGGTCCGAAGACCGCGACCACCTCGGCCAGTTCGGACACACACAATCCTGGGATCAGGACGCGCTGTGCAAATGAGCCTACCCCGGCGACCGCAACCCGGAGACGTGGCGTCCGTCGCGATGTCATTGCAAATTACTCCATGGACTACGGATGGCCGCATGTGCTAGTCACAAACATCTTGTGACAACACCTTCATCGCGTGGAAGGACTATTTGCCATACGAATCACCGTGATTGATCGCGCGCTGCTTGACAGAACTACGATAATTTGACCATCGGATGATACCCTTGTCCGGTCAGGCCATTGGTTGCCAAACCGCGACTTACCGCTCAGCGGGTGAATTGTTGGAACAGCAATCCAGCTGGTCATCAACCCATCAAAGGACCCCACGCATAATGGCCACGCTCCCCGCACCCGTCACGATGGACAAGCTAGTATCGCTTTGCAAGCGGCGCGGGTTCGTTTTCCAGAGCAGTGAAATCTATGGTGGGTTCAATGGGGTATGGGATCACGGTCCGCTCGGTGCGGAATTGCGGAACAACATCAAGCGCGCGTGGTGGGAAGACTACGTCTACAAGCGCACAGATATCGTGGGGCTAGATTCTGCAATCCTCGCGAATCCAGCGGTTTGGAAGGCTTCAGGGCATCTCGAGAACTTCACGGATCCGTTGGTTGAATGCCGAAACTGCCACAACCGCTTCCGTGCCGACCAGATCGACTTGACTCGCAACTGCACG
>BJHB01000232.1:0-5427 GCA_014191415.1 Chloroflexota bacterium | reverse complement strand
CGAGTTCTGTCGAGCAATCGGCACCCCGGTCAGCTACGGGAGTTCACTTGAGGTCTACGGTGAACAGGCGGTGGTGCCCGTTGCCGAGGACACGGTGCGCCTTGAAGGTGCGGCGAGCCCTTACGCGGCCGCCAAACTTGCCGATGAGGCGCTCATCCGAAGCTTCGGCAGGTGCTTTTCGCTCCCGTTCATCATCATTCGGTTCAGCAACGTCTACGGCAGATTCGACGACCTCGAACGCAACGGAAGGTTCATCCCGTTACTGTGCGACAGGGTCCCGCGTGGCGATCCGATGACAATCTTCGGGCCTTCGAAGTCGTTCGACTTTACCTACATTGACGATGCCGTCGAGGGAGTGTCCAGGGCGATCACCAAGTTGGCGACCGTTCCAGAATCCGTATCCGGAAACGCGATCAACCTCGGGACCGGCACTGGCACCAGCCTGCTTGAAGCGGCAAACCTGGTGGCACAGGCTGCCGGCGTGATCCCCAACTTCACTCTGGGAACGATCAGGGTTGGTGAGATCAGCCGATACGTCGCTGATCTCACAAAGGCGCGCACGTTGCTCGGGTACGAGCCGCAATACCCAGCCACCCGGGGCATCCCGCTCGCCTATCAATGGTGGCGCTCTTGGCACCACGCGGAACACAATTAGGCGAGCGGACCGGTTTCGCGCCGTATCAAGCGTCGACCGGCAACTTGTGCATCGTATGACGCAGCGTTCCAATCACTGGGGCGTCGAGGGTCACGATGTCGTGTTCATGAAGCGCCTGATCCTGGGTGACGATGATCCCCGTACCGGTCGTGAGCACCGTCCCGTCCTGAATTGGGTTGTTCAGCCGAAGGAAATGCACCAGTTCCGGCAAGGTGCGCTTCATTCGGTCGACCCCGCAATGGTCATCAAAGATCACCGTGTCGCCGCGCGTAATCGTCGCGCGAATGACAATCGATGCCGGATCAGGGATCTCGTCCGGTGTCACGATCGTCGGGCCGATCACGACGCATCCACGAAAGATCTTTGATTGTGGTAGGTAAAGCGGGTTAGCCCGTTCGATATCCCAGGCGGAGACGTCGTCGCAAAGTGTGTACCCGAGGATGTCGCCATTCGCAGCGACGACGATTGCCAGTTCAGGTTCCGGCGCGGTGAAGTCGCTGTCAACGCGAATGCCCCCGGCACCGTTCGGACCCGCACAGTGAACCGCACGCCCCTTGTAGAAGAGTTCGGGGCGGGCCGCTACGTACACCTGGTCGTAGATGCCCTTGGAACTGGTCGCGTCTTCGTCACGAAACTCGGCAGACTTCTTATATGTGACGCCGGCACCCCACACTTCTGACGGGAAGACGGGCATCAAGAGATGTGCCACATCCTCATGAGGCGCAACGTCAAGCGCTGCCAGTGTTCCCGCCGGCACCCCGCGCGGCTCCGGTACTCCGGCGTGGTGCGCCAGAAGTAGCGACAAGGCATCTCCAGCCTCTGCGGTCACGTCGTAGACAGTGCCGTCTCGAACGACCCCCGTTCGTGGTCCGTGACCCGGTCGATGAAACTGAACGACACGCATGTTCGTGATACTCCTTGCGAGGCGAGGCCACTACCTGATGGGAGGCCTGCTGCGCACGCTATCGTACCACCGTCAACGGGCAAGACCTGCAACTCGGCAGTGGCACCAGAAGCGACCACCGTCCTCCAACTCGAGACGAAAGCAGCCAGATGACCCTCACCTCAAAGCTAAAGGAAATCGCCCACAGACATGGGTTTGATGTCGTGCGTATCGCCGAAGCCACGCCCCTTGTCGACGCGGCGCGGACAATGCACACGCGCCTCGCCTCGGGCCACCTAGACGGCATGCCTTGGCTGACGCATGAACGAATCGATCTCGCTACATCTCCACAGCAACTGCTCGAAGGCGCGAAATCATTCATATCCCTCGGGATCAGCTATCTGGGAGTTCGCGAACGACCACCGGCAGTGCGGGGCAACCCCCGCGGTCGCATCGCGCGCTTTGCATGGGGTCGCGACTACCACGATGTCCTGAAGGACCTGACAATCCAGGTTCGAGACGAGCTGATCAGTGCTTGTGCCCAGCCTGTCCGCGCACGGATCTTCGTCGACTCGAGCCCGCTTGCGGAACGCGCTGTCGCCGAACGGGCAGGAACGGGTTGGTTCGGCAAGAACACGATGATCCTCACCCCCGGTGTCGGGTCGTTCACGTTGCTCACAACAATCCTCGTCGATGTGGAACTTGAGCCCGACGCACCACTTGGCAAGTCCTGCGGATCGTGCACGCGCTGCATCACCGCCTGCCCGACCGGCGCACTCGTCGCCCCGGGTGTTCTCAATGCCCCAACATGCATCAGTTACCACACCATTGAAAATCGAGGCAGCATCCCAATGGACCTCCGCCATCAATTTGGCGACTGGATTTTCGGGTGTGACGACTGCCAGGAAGTCTGTCCGGTGAACCGCCGGGCGGTAGAAGGGCGTCTCGCATCGCTGCGGGCATATCAGGATGATGATGCTTTTCCGGCACTTCACCAACTTCTGGCGATGGATGACCAACAGTTCCGAACCCGCTACCGCGGTTCTGCAGTGACCCGCACCAAACGGCGAGGCCTCGTCAGAAACGCATGTGTCGCTCTCGGTAATCTCCGCGACGAAACGTCAGTCGGACCGCTACTTTCGGTCGTCCATGACCCATCAAGTGATGCCATAGTCAGGGGCCACGCCGCCTGGGCATTAGGGCGCATCGGTGGGCGCCGAGCCAGGTCCGCCTTGGAAAAGGCGTCAATGGCAGTTGCAGCCGGTCCTGCCCTTGATCCTGCTGAACTCGAGTATGCGACCGAACTGAAGGCGGCCCTGTCTCTTGCAACGACGCATTGACACGGACACCCGCCCGGAACTGCTACCGACAGTGATGGCCGAGGCCGTCAGACGTTCGGCCCCGAGACGCCGGCGCCAAACTGGACCGCGCCGTTGCCATCGAAGGCATTGGCATCAATCGTGGAGGTCGGTGCCGGCACATATTCACGTTCGGTCTCTTCGTTGGCCGGCGATGGGACAATGTCAAGCCGCCGGTTCCGGGGGCGAATAGTCAACCTTTGCCCGCCACTGGGCAGGCGCGACATGTCTGACGAGTACCCCCTCGTCCGAAGCAGATGGAACGCATTCGCGGTCACTCCCACTAGCTCGGGTGTGTCTCGCAGGAGAACAAGCAAGGTCACATCCCCAGATATTCGGTCGAGCCCTGCAAACAAGCGGCCCAATACCTTATCTGGAGGTGTCTCGCGAAGGTCAAACGTGAATTCAATCGGCGCCAATGTACGCCGAACATCCGCTGTTGATCTGGGTTGCGCGGAACGCGGTGCGGTCCCTACCCGCTGACGGATGCCAACTTCAGTTCGCCCGCGTGTCAAGCCAACCGGTTCATTCGCCGGGCCATCGGTATCAGCCATCAGCCCCGCACCCCGTGTACAAACGACCGGTCTTCCGGCGCGTCACGACCGTCAGTATACGGTCGGTTCCCCGGACAACACACTGGTTACAAGCACCCGCTAGTCCGTGCAGCTCCGACACGTCCCGGTGACATCAAGCTCAACATTGTTGATGGTGAACCCGTAGTCGCGTCTGAGCGCATCGCTAAGCGTCTCAATGACCTGAGCACCAAACTCTTCGACACCGCCACACTGCCGGCAGACTAGGTGGTAATGCGCATCCCCGGTCACAGGCTCGTAGTGATGATGGTCTTCGCTCAAGTGAATCTCGGCCACAAGCTTGTGGCGCTTCAGAAGGGACAATGTCCGGTAGACCGTCGATAGACTGATGCGTCCATCACGGGCACGGGCCAGACGATAGAGGTCGTCCGCATTCAGATGGTCCGCGGATTGCCCAATTAGGTCGATCAGCACTCCACGCTGTTGGGTGAGGCGGTATCCCTCAGCCCTCAGTGCAGCCAACGCACCAACGCGGAAGGTTTCCAAGCTCGTGACTGCCCCGCCCCTGGCAACTTCAGCCGCGCGGTGACGACCATGGTCACCCTGAGAAGTTCCAGAAGACGGTCTTTCCATATCCATAGTCTACTAGGTCAGAAGCCGAAATTGACCGGTCGGCAGCGGCATCAAATCAGCCCGGTTATCGACGTCCGCGAGACCGGGTGTCTTGATGCGTTTCTAGTTATTTACCCTGCTATTCACGGGCATTTGGCTCGATTGCGAACCGTGGCTGGAACGGCACGATAAGCAACCCTCAAATACTGGGCTTAAGAAAAACAGCGCTAGACACCCGCACCGTACCGGGCACGACTTCGCTGGATGTTCTTTACGCGAACGATCCTCAGTGCTACTCTTTCGTGGCGAAGCGGTGAAGTTCCGCCACGCACTTGGGCCAATTGAAGCGTAGACGCGACGGGCACTCAATAGGATCTCGGCGACCGGGTCATCACAGATGACCGACGTCCAGAGGTGCTCCCATTGAGAACGCGCCCGATATACAGGCGGATGTGGATCGAGGCACGGTGAAGGGACTGAGGTGGCGCGGAACAGCCCCCGACGAACGACCGCGCTCTTAGAGCGTTTGCGGGCAGTTGTCGCGCGACGCTTGCCGAGGCCCACGGCCACAATTCTTGCCCACCAACGGGGCTTCGGTCCCAGCCCTTCCATCGGTAGCGTGGAGCACCGCCTCATCGGTCTCTCGTCGCGCTACCGGATCCAAGACACAATCAGGATTTCCGCCCCAGTCGCCCAGTGGATGACGGTGTCTTTCCTGATCGCAATGACCACGGCACGCCTGACGGCCAGTCCGTTCATGGGTTCGTTGATCAGCGCCGGCGCCTTGTTCGTCGCCGTCATGGCAATCGGTAGGGTCATGGTGCGACGTATCGGGCCGTACGAGATTGCACGACGCACCGATGATGCACTCGGACTCCGCGCACAACTCGCAACGGCACTCGAGGAGACGGATGCTGGAACTTCGGGCGAACTCGCCAACCGTCAGGTCGAGCGGGCCTCCCGGACGGCGTTGTCAATCAGTCCTTCAGCGGCGGTTACCCTGCTGCCCCGCGATCCAATCTGGCGACGCACCGCGCGCTCAAGTCTCGCAACGTCGACCGTTTCATTGGTCGCTGCCATCCTGGTCGGGTTCTGGCCTGCAACCGCGACCAATTCCCCCGAGACCACGGAACCAACCCTCGTACTCGCCGATGCGCGCACCCCGTCGGAAAGCCCTTCGGGAGAACCGACCCCAATTGGACAGGCGCAGGGAGCATCTCCGGGTGGTGACGCCATCGAGGCGCGTACAAACCGGCCGAGCGACACCGGAACGTCATCGTCGGGCCTGCTTGGACAGCGGGACGATCAGGGCCAACCGCGCGGTCGGGAGCAGCAAGCGGAGGTAAGCCGTGGCGCACCTGACGCAGCCTCGCAGGCGACGACCGC
>BJHB01000231.1:0-5441 GCA_014191415.1 Chloroflexota bacterium | reverse complement strand
GATATGTATCTTGCGATCACCTTTCTGTTGTTCCTTTCGATCCTGCTGGTGGTCGGCAATCTCCTGGCCGATCTCGCGCTTGCCTGGCTCGACCCCCGGGTCCGTCTCGAGTGAGGTTTGCCGTGGCATATCCGACTGACATTGGAAACAACGGGGGATTGCGATGGCGACCGTAGAGGCAGTCGCGGCAAGTCAAGCCAGTGCGTCGACGAGGATTGCGGAGGATGTGTCCCAGTGGACACTCATGCGATGGCGCTTTGCCCGCAATCGGCTTTCGCTGTTCGGCCTGGTCGTCCTCATAGTGCTGTACGCGGTCGCGGCGATCGCTCCGTTCCTCGCTCCATATCCCTACAACGCAATTGACACGGAGTACATCCACACCCCTCCCACCCCGGTCCGCTTCCTGAACGGGCAACTGTCAATCTGCCCGCTTACCCAGTTCATGAGAGACTTCCAGTGGGAATACACGGAGGACTGTGACCGGGCGGTTCCCATCGATTTCATGGTCAAGGGACATCCCTACACCATCTTTGGCGTGCCGTTCGAGACCCATCTGTTCGGTGTCACCCAGTTGCCCCCGGCGAAGACGACCCCGGTGAAGAGACCTGAGACCAAGGCAGATGATCCGCTGGCAGCCTTCATGGGTTCATCCGGAGAGTCGACCACGGCGGATGCAACCCAGCCGCCACGGGTCTTCTTGCTTGGCAGTGATATCCAGGGCCGTGACATGCTGTCCCGGATCCTCGAGGGTTCGCGCATCTCGTTGACCATCGGTCTCGTGGGGGTTGCGCTGTCCGTAGTCCTGGGTGCCGTCCTCGGGACCGCGTCGGGATACCTTGGCGGACTGTTTGATGATCTGGTGCAACGATTCATCGAGATCATCCAGTCAATGCCGACCTTGCCACTCTGGGCAGCGATCGCAGCTGCCCTGCCTCCCACGATGCCGGTGCCCCAGCGCTATTTCCTGATCACGATCATCCTGAGTTTCGTTAGTTGGACCGGTCTCGCCCGTCAGGTGCGAGGCAAGGTGATGGGGTATTCATCGCTGGACTACATCGCGGCTGCCCGCCTGGCTGGCTGTTCGCACTTGCGGATCATCCTGACGCACATGCTTCCTAATGCGTCGAGCCACATCATCGTGGTCAGCACCCTCGCGGTTCCCAGCGCGATCCTCGGTGAGACGGCCTTGAGTTTCCTTGGACTGGGAATGCTTCCCCCTGCGGTCAGTTGGGGAGTGCTTCTGCGTGATGCCCAGCAGATCCAGTCGATCCTGCTCCACCCCTGGTTGCTGATCCCGGCGTTGCCGATCATCATTACCGTCACGTGCTACCAGTTCCTTGGTGACGGTCTCCGTGACGCCGCGGACCCGTACAGTGGCTAGGATGTTCCACCCACCCGCGCCTGCACCGTGTCAGGCTTGCCAACCAACAAGGATCCGATCATGGTGACCATTCCGCGTCCGGCATCTGGGCTCGGCTCGACCACTGCCGCCGTCGATAACGTGATTGACGTGCGAAACCTGCATGTGGAGTTCCACACCAGCCTCGGCACCGTGCGTGCCGTCAATGGGGTTTCCCTTGGTGTGCCTCGTGGAAAGACACTCGGTGTCGTCGGTGAGAGTGGATGCGGCAAGAGCGTCACCGCCTTCGCGATCATGCAGCTTGTCGCCACGCCTGGAGTGATCGCGCAGGGTGAGATCATCCTGCGTGCACGGGGCAAGGATCCCGTCGATCTCCTGACCTATGGCAAGGCAAGTGACGACATGCGGGCGGTCCGTGGCCGGCACATCGGCATGATCTTCCAGGAACCCATGACCGCACTCAACCCCTGTTACACGATCGGCAACCAGATTGCCGAGGCAATCCTGCTGCACCGTACCAGCGACCCTGCCCAAGCCGATGCCATGGCCTTGGACATCCTTTCACGGGTCGGATTGCCATCGCCCTCGCGGCTGATGACGACCTTTCCGCACCAGTTGTCCGGTGGGATGCGTCAGCGTGCCATGATCGCCCTCGCGCTCTCTTGCGAGCCTGACCTGCTGCTTGCCGACGAGCCAACGACCGCACTTGATGTGACCACCCAGGCCCAGATTCTCGATGTCATGCGCGAACTGCAGCAACACATCGGCATGTCCATCATGTTCGTCACGCACAATCTTGGCGTTGTCGCGCAGATGTGCGACGAGGTTGCCGTGATGTATCTCGGTCGCATCGTCGAGCAGGCGTCGGTGGACGAATTGTTTGACAGTCCGAAACATCCGTACACGCGCGCACTGATGCGCAGCATTCCGCAACTCGGTTCTGGTCGGAAGGGCCGCCTTGAGGTGATCCAGGGGTCAATTCCCGGACAGTTCTCCAAGTTGGCGGGATGCCAGTTCCATCCGCGTTGCCCGGATGCCATTGCCGGGGTCTGCGATGTGAAATCCCCCTCACTGCTCCCAATCGGAGACGGGGCGCATGTGAGCTGCTTCCTGCACCATGACCCATCGGGCAGCCCGCGGTCCCCCGAGGCGGTTGTGGCACACGCCCAGTCAATGACCAGCGCCGGTGGCGCGACGGTTACCTCCCCGAACTGAGACGGCATCTCCCGGACCATGGGCCACGAGGCCCTTCAGGTGACGGGGAGTAAGGGCACCAGGAATGAGCCAGACGCAATCTCCATCCAACCAGTCCGGCAAGGAGAAGCCGATCCTTCTCGAAGCACGTGGTTTGAAGAAGCATTTTCCGATCAAGGGTGGGCTGTTCGGGCGAACCGTCGGGCAAGTCAAGGCCGTTGACGGCATCGATCTGTTCGTGCGCGAAGGGGAGACCCTCGGACTCGTCGGGGAGAGCGGTTGTGGCAAGTCGACCGCCGGTCGGACCATGATCCGTCTGTACGAGCCGACGGCGGGCGAGATCATCTTCCATGACCCGGAACGGGGCCAGATGCACATCGAGCGGGCCGGTCTTGCCGATCTGCGCCGTGTCTGGATGAACATGCAGATGATCTTCCAGGACCCTTTCTCGTCGCTTGACCCTCGCATGTCGGTTGGGCGGATCATTGGCGAGCCCCTGACGGTCCACGGCATCGCGCATGGGTCCGAACTCCGCGACCGCGTCGGGATGTTGTTGTCCCGGGTCGGCTTGCGTCCGGAACATCAGGCGCGCTATCCGCACGCGTTCTCCGGCGGACAGCGTCAGCGAATCGGGATTGCACGTGCCCTGGCACTGAACCCGAAACTCGTGATCTGCGATGAACCAGTCTCGGCGCTGGACGTGAGCGTCCAGGCGCAGGTCCTGAACTTGCTCGAGGACTTGCAGGAGGAGTTCAACCTCACCTACTTGTTCATTGCCCACGACCTCTCGGTTGTCGAGCACATTTCCGACCGGGTAGCGGTGATGTATGTCGGGTACGTGGTCGAGGTTGCGCCGACCGATGAGCTGTTCCGCCGACCGTTGATGCCGTACACCGAGGCACTGATCGCGGCGATTCCACCTCCGAACCCACGGCGCCGGTCGCGCCCGATCAAGTTGCTGGGCGAGGTTCCCAGTCCGTCAAACCCTCCCGCCGGGTGTTATTTCCACCCGCGTTGCCAATATGCGACCGATCTCTGCAAGGTTGAGAGACCTCCGCTTCGCGAGGTCACTCCCGGGCATTACGCGGCGTGCCACTACGCCGAGACCCTCTCGCTCCGTGGCATCGACGGTGCGGTATCGCCAATCGGGCCGGCCACTTCGGGATCGGTGGCGCCACCTTCTCTCCAGGCATGAACCGACCGCAAGTCTTTGTCCTGTTCACGATCGATTGTGAGACTGCCGGCCGTGGGAGCCCGCTTGGGCCCGCCGACTGGGACGTCAGCGGCCGGGTCATCGATGCGTTCACCACAACGGTGCTGAACGGCGGGTACTTGCCAACCGTGCTTGCCACCCCTGAGGCCGCCGATGCACACTCGCCGCTGTTCCAGGACGTTCCTTCGGGGGGCGGGGAAGTCGGGTTGCTGATCCATCCGACGACCCTGCGAGACACGCGCCACCGGGGTTTTCTTGGTGGACTGCCCTCAGCTGCGCAAGCCGAGACCGTGCGGATTGCGGTTGATCGGTACGCGGGTCACCTTGGGCGGCGACCATTGACCGCCCGGTCGACCCATTTTTCCGCCAACGATGACACGTTCGCCGTACTCGCCGATGCGGGGTTCAGGCAGTCGTCCATCAGCAGTCCGGGCCGGGTAATCGCCAAGCACCACGCCCGATGGGACGGTGCCGTCCGGGCACCCCATTTCGCCAGTGCGTCGAGCCGGCTTGAGGCGGGCCACCTGCCAGTCCTCGAGATTCCGGTGACGACCGACGATTCACAGCGGCGCGACGGCGTTGCCCCGGAATTGCGGATTGAAACCGGGACGGTCCCCGAGTGGCAGGCCCCCTTGATCCGTGCCCAGTTAGCGAGACAAGTAGATGATCGGGAAAGTCATCTCGTACTGGTCTTCGTCACGACGACCCGCAGTCCGTTCCATGATCGGTCCGATCGCGTCCGGCAGACGCTCGATGCTCTCACCGAATTCCTTGACGAACTTGAGGAAGAGTTCGAGATGGTCCCAACGACTCCGAGCCAATTGCATCGGACAATCGCCGGGTTTGCCTGAACCTGCCCAAGGGGCACCCGGCCCGTATGCTTCCTCACCAGATGTGGCACATTGGTGCCAAAGGACTTTTCAATGACTGAGAATGGAACCGGTTCCGGCGATGTCCGCGAGACGCCAAAGTTCACGGGTGTGCGGACCCATCGCGATGAAAAAGGCCGGTATAGCGTCCGGTTCGCGACGGACTGGCAATGGTTCACCATTGATGAGCCGATTGGCGATCCCGACGGCGTTCGGCGAGAGGGCATTGGAGCAGCCCCGAACGCGGCCGACCCGTCGTCCGCACTCACGATGTGGGTGACACCGTTGGAGACCTCGGTGACCGTCGAGGACCTTGCCGACCTCCGTGAAGGTGTCGACCAGGGTCTCGTGAGCCTTGAGGGAAGCCGGATTCTTTCGACGGAGGACCTCGTCCTTGACAATCTCATCAAGTTTGTACGGGTCTATACCTTCCGCGAGGGCGACGCCACCCGCAAGCGTCAGCAATGGCTGTTGTACGTCGACCGGTGGCTCATGTGCCTGACCTGGCAGGGATCGAGTGTCGAGGAATACGACTACTGGTACGCCATGGCGAACCACACCTTCATGACGATGGAACTACCGCCGGAACTGTGGTTCGCGACCGATCGCGACCTGGCCGGGCTGAACCGCGAACCCGAGAGCCCGGACGAGACCGTTCACTGAACGGCGTGACCCCATAGAACTTACCAATGGCGGAAAAAGCACATCGCCCGGTTGGGGGGCAACCGGGCGATGCAGTGGGCGACACATCAGCACGAGGGGTGTGCGTGATGCGACCTTGTTCACCGTGTGGGGGCACGTTCAC
>BJHB01000230.1:0-5462 GCA_014191415.1 Chloroflexota bacterium | reverse complement strand
AAGCGCTTCATTAAGCACCATAAATGAGCCGGTTGTTGCCACTGCAGCAAAGATCAAGGCTCCGACCAGTCGGGTGTGTCGAAACGCCCGGGGAACGAGGTCGATACCAACGACCGCAAGGATCGTCACCGGGATCACGACCGCCAATGATCGGGTCGGTGCGAATCGCGCCACAAGGGCGGGCGAAATGCTTACCGCGAGTACCGCGAAGATTTGCCACCGGTAGGCGCGAAACCGAGGCATGGCAATGCATGCAATTCCGGCAAGGATGAACGGTGCAAGCCACAGGGGGAGAAGGGGCATCGTCCCCGGGTAGTAGTTGTGGTATCCCGTGCCATCTACGAACTTCGTTCTTTCAATTCCGGAGAACCAGACCCTGGGGTCGAGAGCGAACAGGAAGGATTTCCCCATCTGGAGCCCTGTTTCGAGGAATGAAGGCCCGTCCGACGCCCAATACGGATGTGCTGAGTTGGTCCGTGATGCAAAGTACCCTGGGTTCTTATTCAGGAAGATCAAAAGAGGCACGATCGCGACTATCGCGCCGATCGAAGGATATCTCCAACGGCTCAGATAGCGCCTATGATAGCTGAAATCAATGATAATAAATGCAAAGATACTCGCACTAATTATGAGATGAGCGATAGAATTGGAGTAAAATGTCAACGCGCCAAACATGACAACAAGCCAGGCGTGCCGCGGGTGTTGGTATCGGTAGGCGAAGTAGCCGCAGACGAAGCAGGCGTAAAACGCCACCCACGTCGCGCTGTCGTACGCCGAACGAGACAGGTGAAACCACATCGGCAGTGCGGCGACGACAAGCGGCGCTAGCCACCATGAACGGTTTCCTAGCGCGACTTTAAGCGTGAGGGCAATTGCGATCGGTGTCGGGCTCGACAGCAGCACTGCAGTTGCTCTTGCAACCACGACTGATACACCAAATAGTGATGACGTTATGAGGTGCACATAGACGCCCACATCCGGGTTCCAATTCGGATACGGAAAGAAGATGGGGAACAGAATTCCGAAGCCGTCACGGAATCGTCCCTCAAGTAGACCCTGCGATAGAGCGACAATCCCCGCTTCATCTCCGTCAAAGGCAATCGGGTAGGCTTCGAGCCGCCATAGCCGAGTGACGGCATAGACGACCATTCCGAACCAGAAGCCGGCCAAGGAGAGGCGGCTCCCTCCGACGGGTGAACTTTGGATCATTGCATCGACACGTGCTATCGCCGCAGCAAATGGCCTCAAGAACGGAAGTGCCGAAGCTGGACCCGGGGCAGAAACGTGTGCGTCTTTCGCATCGTCTAGGCTGAAGTCATCAAGACCCTGATCCACATCTATGGGCGCCCGATCAGTCCAGGACGGTGAACCCGGCGAGCTTGGAAGGTCAGTCGCAGCTTCACGCTCGAGTTTGTTTTCCGATCCTGACGCGTCAATGACGGACGGTCGTTCGTCGAGATACGAAGCGATTGACCTCGCACGAATGCCGGACCCCAAGTTTGGACCTGCATATACGTGGATCTTGATGATCGCGTTGGCCTGCCACGCACAGGCTTCAGCGACCCCTGATTGCTCGTTGGTACGGGAAAAAATGGAAAGGGTCCAGACGTTGTCTTCGCCGTCGCGGTCACGAGACACGATCCACCCAGTTTCGTGAATTATTGCGACGTGATGAAGATGCGCACCATTAAACCTTCGATCGGCTATCGTCCCCGATCGCCCATGTGCGACCCCCGCCGAACTTTGTACGAATGCGACCGGGGTCGGGTCCGACGCATCGACAGTCGTCGTTAATGTGGATGTCTGGGCGTGATCCACAGCACCGGATCGCCAATCACGTGTTAGTTGAAGCGCCTCGTCAGCGCTTCCCTCGATCGACCAGGTGGTCTGTTCGGCGGGCAATGGACCAAGACTGACCTGAAAACTGAAACGGTTCCCACCTGTGTCCCCTACCCGGGTCCGGTTAATCAATGGAAGCTGGCTATTCGAATTGACGTTCCCACCTACCCTGACCCTTGGGCCAGACCCGAGGCCAAAGTCGGGAGCATTAGGGTCCTGGCCAGTGGTTTGGCGGTCACGGGAAACTTCCCACAGTCCGAACGGGACTTCGACAAGAACTGTGTTCCAATCCTTGTGCAACTGGTCTGGCGGTGGCCCGATTCCATCAGAAGACGTGACGACGTCAAGGCGGCACACGGCACCTTCCCACACGTGTATGACTTGAGACGTGTTCCCAACCCGGGGATGGTTCACTTGGGAAGGGTCAGCATCGGAGAAGCTCATGAGACGATGATGTCACGCAAATGGACGATGGATTCCTGGCCGGCACCCCGCTGAAGAATCTCAAGGTGGAGTGCTGAGACCTTGCCGGGATTGAGGTCGAAGTCAATCGTAGGATCGACCCGGCTCTCCACTGTTTTGCGGTAAATCGTTTCGGCGCCGCCGTCAGAGTACGTCTTGACGGTTAAGTCCCAGTTACCCGCGGACAAAACTATTGTCAGTCGGCTCGCTTCCCTCGGTTGCGGATATGCGAACTCGAGAATTGCGGGATTACCGCCGTTGAACCGACCGAGAGTTCTCGCGTCACCGTCAAAGATATCCCCAAGCGAACCCGCGTCAATGAGCGTGTGACGGACCTCAAGTCGCTGACCTTTCAACACCACTTGCCCATTGCGCAATGCGATTCTGGCGGCCCGGTCTTCCGCAACGATCTGATCAAAGTTCGGGGAATAGGCGAGACGAACAAATGAGAAGGCGTCACTGCCGTCCGGATACCGCATTGTGGTGTCGATCAGGACTTGTCCAAATCGTCGTGATGCACGCGCCATCTGGACCTCGTCCGCGGTCATCACGAACACCATGTGTTCGTCAAGCGGTCGTCGTGCACCAAGAAAATCTCGAACGTTCGCCATGAGCACACGTCCTTGATTCTGCAATGCCGGTACGAAGAAAGGCAGGTACAGGTCCGTACCGTTTGCCCATGTTGATGAAATAAGGAACTTGTCTTCGGGACTCTTCTTGGCACGTTCCACGACTTCCCGGAATATCTGCACCGCACCCCACTGCTGCCCGTACAGACCGTATTCGGTCAACCAGGTTGGGCCATTCAAAAAGGAATCGGTCACGATGCTCAGGGAGAGCAACGCTCCAACTGCAAAAAGAGACATTGCATGCCAACCCGGTCTGGCCAGCCCGAAGATTGACCCCGGGGCCGTAAACGTCAGCGCCAAATGGTTCAGTCTCCGCTGGAACTCGAAACGTCCTGGCGCCGTGTCGGGCTTGGTAAGGGCAATAAGCCACTCGAGACCCACTACTGCAAAAAGCGTCGCAGGCACTATCGCCGCGAGGACGCGAGTGATGCCGACGTCGGTAAGGCTTGCGCCAATCGGCGCAGTAATCAGTGCGATGAGAAGGATCCGGTGCACAGGCTGCCGAATTCGCGCGGTGGAAACAGCAATTCCCATCAAGATGAACGGCGCGAAAAGTTGGGGTAGGTGGGTGTACCCAATCATGAGGTGGCGGCCAAGGTCCAGCTGGGTTGGTCGGAACCAATAGGTTGGAGTGAGTCCCCCCCAGTAGTGAAATGCAAACTGTCGGATTTTTTCCGCGAGCGGGATGTCCAAAACCAAGTATGAGGACACTCGCCACAGTTGGTCTGCGGTTGCATCCGGAGCCGCCCGCTGGAACACGATGTACGGAACGAGGCAGACAATACCCACCGCCAGCAGCGGGATTAAGTGACGCCGTTGCGACCAGTGGTATGGCAGGTCTGTGAGCACTAGCAGCACGCTAGCCAGGCCAGTGATTAGCTGCCCATTGGTGTACGTGTAGAACGTGAAAGCCGCAGCGATGACCGCCCCATAGCCTGCCGGCGCACGACCTTGGCGGTACTTCACATAGGCGAACAGGAAAACGGCAAATCCCGAGACTGCATACACCGTTTCGAACGTTGTTCGGCTGTGCAAGAACCACGAGGGGACGATGGTGAACCAGAGTGGAACCGCCCACCACGTTCGGGCGCGAATTCCATCACGCGCGAACAACGTTGCGGCCACAACCCCAAAGGTTGAAAACACAGCGGCGGTACCCCTCGCAGTTTCAACTGACGTACCGAAAAGAGTTGTTGAAACGATGTGGAAATACACCGGAAGTAAAGGCGCCCATGATCCACCATTAGAAAAGTAAAGCGGGAAGAGTACATTCAACTCATTCCGGAAACCTGATGCGACGAGGCGTTGTCCCGCAACAATTTGATACGCCTCATCGCCGTGGAAGTAAATTGGAAAACCTGACAGGTTAACGAGACGGCTGGCAATGTAGATGATCAGCGAGGCAATCGCGGCGACCGAGGCCAGGCTGATGCTCGCCCCGCGTACTCGCTTAAAGAACTTCAGTTTTGGGTCCGCGTCTTGAGAGCTGATTAGATCATGTAATTGTTCTTCATGATGTTCCGGGGTGAGAGCCGATTTGGCCGCGTGAGAACTCTGCGTTCCGGGTGCCAAGCAATCCTCAGCGAAACTCGGTATCGGTGTCGCACCGCGTTGCTCGGCACCTGTGTTCTCAACGAGCTCTGCGTCGTTGGCCGGGTTACCGATCAGCGAGATTTGCGAAACGATTGCCCATCCGTCCTGCCGCCGGCCATGAGTGTCAATTTTGGACGTCTCGTTAACGAGTAAATAGACTGAAAGGTCCGTGTCTCGGCTATCCAGCTGATTGCGAGAAACTGCAACTGCTAACCGCCCTAATTGAACGACCTCGACTGTCCTTGGGACACTCGGAATAGTGGCCGAACTGCGTTCACCAGTGACGTATGTCAATCCAATCGAGAGGAGTGCGTCCTGTCCGAACGAGGCGGAGATGCTTCCCTCAGGCTCAACAGCAACATGAAGGGCGGGGAGTTCAACAGACCATGCACGAGACATCGAGGCCCAGTCGCGCCTGCCTCCAGCATCTTCATAGTTTCTGATGCATCGGAACAGGAAGTCTTGGACCGAGGTTGAAGGGCCATGGGCACTTGGTTGATCAGCATGTCCGAGCCATAGGTTGGTCAAGGGGTTTCCGGGAACTGCGGGGTGGGGTCCAACCCGTGTGAGAGGCTTCCAAGTCGCTGCGACATACGCGACGGCAAACAGCTCAATGCGCCCGTGTGCGTCCTTGCCGATGACCCACCCAAAGTCTTCATTCTGGACGAACACTTGACGGGATTTCCAGTCAGAAAACGGCACTTCGGTGGGATGCTGAATTGAGGCAATTAGTGAAGCATCCGTAGCTGGACGCCTCAAGACGACTGACTCAATGAGCCAGTTCGGCCGGAGGCCGATGAGTGCATCCAATCCATTAGCCGGGTGCTCCGGGATCCCTTGTGTCATTTCGTCATGAGTGTCCCAAAACGACCGCACACCTGCACTACCCAACGGTCGGACCAGTACTCGTCCTGGCCCAAGCGCTCGGGCGCGGTGCGG
>BJHB01000229.1:0-5518 GCA_014191415.1 Chloroflexota bacterium | reverse complement strand
TGTATTTCGGGGTTGTCGCCGAGGCTGTGGTTCAGGAGCGAAAACACCTGCCAACCGTGGCGAAGACTGGTCTACATAGATGGTCGTGCACCGTCGCGCCGGGTGTCAAGCCGCGATGGGTGTCGGACCGCGAATTTGAGTTTTGATCGGCCCTCAACGTTCCATAGTGTGGGGCGCCGCCCGACTGCGTTTGCTCCAAGACCCGTCTCAATTCATGCTCCCGGAAGAACTCGCTGGTGGATTGCCAGGCAACCCCGTTACCATTGAAATAGAGATGACAACTGGGTCACCGCTGATCGAGGCTGCGCCGGGCGTGATCGGCGCGGCGTCCAACATGCCCGAAAATTCGGTACCAGGGAACCCCGAGGCCCCGACCGCAGAGGGAGTGTTGTTCGGAGACATTGCCAAGGCCTATCTGACCTTGATGAAACCTAAGGTAATCGTGTTGCTGGAGATTCCAACTCTGGCGGCAATGCTGATTGCTCAGCCCGAACTCCCGGCATGGTGGTTGGTCGTTGTCACTCTTCTCGCGGGAGCGATGGCGGCCGGTGGGTCTGCAGCTATCAATTGTTTCGTAGATCGAGACATTGACGCGCTGATGGGATCCCGGACTCAACAAAGGGCCATTCCCGCTGGATTGGTCTCGCCGAGAGGTGCGCTGACCTTTGGTGTTGTCTTGTCCGTCACGGCCGTCGGCCTGCTCTGGGCTGTCGCGAATGCCCTGTCGGCATTCCTGACCGCCGTCGCAATCTTCATCTATGTGGCCGTCTACACGTTGTGGCTCAAGCGCACCACCCCCAGCAATATTGTGCTTGGAGGTGCGGCCGGAGCGATCCCACCGCTTATTGGATGGGCCGCCGTGACGGGCGACCTGACCGCAACTCCGTGGCTACTTTTCGCGCTGGTGTTTTTCTGGACCCCGCCCCACTTCTGGGCGCTGTCACTTCTGATCCATCAGCAGTACGCCCGTGCGCGCATCCCAATGCTTCCAGTTGTTCGTGGCGAACCTGAGACGCGACGCCAGATAGTCCTTTACACGCTCCAAATGATCGCGGTTTCGTTGCTACTGTTCGGTTTTGGCGGTGCCGGCGTGATCTACCTGGCAGGGGCAGCATTTCTCGGCGGGTACTTCCTGTACCTTGCGGTAGACCTCATGAGGGTCCCATCGTCCGCGAAAGCATCATGGCTGTTCCATTATTCGATGATCTACCTCACGGCCCTTTGTGTCGTTATCGTCGCTGACTTCCGCATTGCCATTTGGTAGGTTCCGAACGGCTTCCTAGCTGGCCACTACAAAGGCGACTGCTAGACTCGGTGGAATGGTCCGACGCGAACCGCCTGCGTCAACGGAAGCGATGACGTTTGCATGAATAGCAATGATGTCACCAACCTGTGGCTTGCCGAAGCACTTTTCCGCCTTGGTGGTGTCAAATTCGGGACGTTCACACTAGGTCGTTCGACCGTCGGTTCGCCGGTGTACATCGACCCGAAGGTATTTCTACGGGAGCCGCGCATCCTTGCCCGGGTTGCCCAACTCATCAAGAATGAGATCGATGCGGGCCTGGCGCGCCGGGAGCGGCGCATCCAGCCGTTTGATTTAGTGGCGGGTGTCCCTTTCGGCGGCCTGCATCTGGCAACGGCCTATTCGCTAACTGGGAATGTCCCGCTCATCTATGGCATTCCGCCAAAGGACATGGATCACGGGACGCGGATTGAAGGACGGTTCCGCCCGGGCGAGTCCGTGCTGATCATTGACGACCTTATGACGACCGGTGGAAGTCTGCTTGAGACGCAGCGTGCACTCCAGGATGTCGGCTTGGTCGTCCACAACGCTATCGTGCTTATCGACCGCGCCCAGGGAGGTGGAGACCGACTCCGGTCCGCTGGCCTGCATATCAGCGGAATCCTCACTCTGACCCAGATGCTCAATTTCTACTTCTCGCGTCAGATGATTAGTGAAGACGACTATCGCCGAAGCATTGAATACGTCGAGACGCATCGCGCCGATAGCAGCTCCGCCCAGTAGGTGGTGATAGCAGCCCCGACGCACTGATGGTGATGAACACGGGGCAAGGACAGGTACACTCGCCTCGGAATTGGGTGGCTGGGCGATCGCACCACCACAGGGCAGATGGTTCTGGGCAACCAGTTGACGTTTGCCGTTGCGGAGTGAGGAAAGTCCGCACTCCACTGGGCAGGGTAGCGGGTAACTCCCGTCCGTCGTGAGACGAGGACCAGTGGCACAGAGACGACAACCCGACCAGCTTTGGCGCTAGGTAGCCTTTACCTTGCAAGCGAGTTGGCCAGGGGGTGAAAAGGGTCAAACTCTACCCGGAGCAAGCCCATGCAGGGACGTTGACGCGGCTCGCCGAGTCCCAGGTAGGGTGCAAGGATCCCCGGGGCAACTCGCGGGACAAGAGAGATGATCGCCACCTGTCACATAACGCGAAGGGTAATTCCTGAACATTCTGTGGCTGGTACAGAATGCGGCTTACAGGCCACCCCGTTCCGTCACTCGTCTGAGCACGTTAGATCCGTCTCCATGCGCGCGGCAATTGGTATCCTTATTGCAGTGTCTCGGACCGTGACTGGTTCGGGGTCGCAACGCACCCGTTTCGCTGGAGTGTTTGAGCCGCCATCGTCTAGAGGCCCAGGACACCACCCTTTCAAGGTGAAGATCGCGGGTTCGAATCCCGCTGGCGGTACTAGGTCAAGTTCGGGCAGGTCTTTTGACCTGCCCGTTTCTGTCTGTGATTCCACTCCCGGCCCAGCGCCACTGAGACGCGTCACGGAACCCGAGAAGGGGCACCTACGATGACGATCCAAACCACTTCTTCCAGTCTGGCGATTGCAGAACTTGCGACACGGCGAGGCACATTGCCGTCCCGATATGTGGCGTCGCGGTTGGGCTTTGTCCGGCGTGTGACCCGCGAGGTAATGGTTGGCGACGTGGGCGTCGGGTTGACCAATCCGATCAGGGTGCAGTCGATGACCACGACTGACACCATGGATACCGAAGGAACCGTTGCGCAGGCGTTGAGGCTCGTAGCGGTCGGCTGTGAGATTGTTCGGATCACAGCACCGACGGTGGACGATGCCAGAAACATCGGCAGAATCCGTGATCGGCTCCGGAGGGAGGGATGCACTGTTCCGCTTGTCGCGGATATCCACTTCAATCCAGCCGCTGCAATGGAGGCTGCCCTCCATGTTGAGAAGGTGAGGATCAATCCGGGGAACTTCGCTGACAGTAAGCGGTTCGCAGTTCGAGAATACTCGGATGCGGATTATGACGGCGAGCTGGATCGGATTGAGCAACGGTTTGCGCCACTTGTCGAACGTTGTCAACGCCGTGGGATTTCCATGCGGATTGGAACCAATCATGGTTCGCTTTCGGATCGCATCATGAACCGGTTTGGCGATACGCCCTTGGGAATGGTGGAATCCGCACTCGAGTTTGCCGCGATCTGCCGGAAGTACGGTTACCACGACCTGATCTTCTCGATGAAGGCATCGAATCCCAAAGTGATGATCCATGCGTACCGGCTGCTGGCGGCGCGTCTTGACGAAATGGGTTGGAACTATCCGTTTCACTTGGGCGTGACGGAGGCTGGAAACGGGCAGGATGGTCGCATCAAGAGCGCCATCGGGATTGGCTCGCTCCTTGACGACGGCATTGGAGACACCATTCGGGTTTCACTCACCGAAGACCCGGACGCTGAAGTTCCCGTTGCGTTTGCGCTGGCAAAGCTTTTTCACCAGCGCCGCCCTCTTCTTGGTGCCAGTTTGCCTTCCGGTCGGTCTCCGTTCACTTACGAGCGGCGTCACTCGCGTGTCATTGCCTTGGGAAACAATCGATTAGGCGGGCCGACCCCCGCCGTCGTCGTGCATCCACTCATCGGTGACTTATCAACGTATCCCGATGCGGTTGCGCACGTTCACGACCTTGCGAATGCCGACCCAGACGTCACGCCACGCCCTGATGCAATATCTGTTGAGGTCCGTGACCCATCGGACGTGGCGGTGCTTCGTAGGGTTGTGGAGACGATCGCGCGCGGTTCGGGGCAGGACGGGTCCATCGCAGTTGTCGCCCGTGCTTCAAGCGTTTCGCCCGCGTTCGCGGTGGAGGTTGGTGCGCTCGTCGACGCACTGATCATTCCAATTGATGACTTCGACGCCATGAAATGGTCTGACGATGCGATCAAGCGCCTCGGTGACACCGGGCGACCGCTCTTCCTTGAGATTTCAGTACGCGATTCTGATCCTAATTGGACTCTACTCGCATTGAATTCGCTTCGATCCCGGCTCGATTGGGCAGCGTCCCACGGCTGTCGGGATCTGGCAATTAGCATCAGGGCGCTGAGTTTCCAGTCCCTGATCCGTGCTGGCAGGCAACTCGAACAACTTGGTGACCCTTCAACTGCCGCGTATCCGATCCTGTTAGGGTGCGAACTCGGTGACGACCATGACGAGGCCCTGCTCTCAACCAGCGTCGGTGCTGGCTCCCTGCTCTGCGATGGCGTGGGCGATGCGATCGAAGTGCGAGGAGCTGTAGATCACTTGAGCAACGGCGGCCGTGCGAGGCTGGCGTTTAATGTTCTTCAGGGTGCCGGCGCTCGGATCACCAAGACTGAGTACGTTGCCTGTCCCTCGTGCGGTCGGACGCTATTCGACTTGCAGGAGACCACGACGCGTATCCAAGCACAGACCGGGCACCTCAAGGGAGTAAAGATCGCCATCATGGGCTGCATCGTCAACGGCCCTGGAGAAATGGCCGATGCGGACTTCGGGTACGTTGGCGGCGCTCCGGGGAAGGTGAACCTCTACGTCGGCAAGGAATGTGTTGAGAAGGGAGTGCCGCAAGACGACGCGGACCGTCGGCTCATCTCCCTGATCCAGCAACATGGTCGATGGGTTGACCGAGGTGGAGTGGCACCAGTCGTTTGACTTTTCGGGTAACGTGCACCTAAGTCTTGGAATTGGAAGTGTGAAAGCTTCAGCACCTGACCGGTGCCCAGGCACGAGTCACCCAGGCACGTCCTTGGGAGATTGTTTGGAAGTGGCGAGTCCCAAGAACCTGTGCCAAATCTACCTTGGTGGTCAATGAACCCGGAAGTGGCGAATAGGGACTCATGCTGCTTCGGAACGGTCAACGGAGACCTGCGATTTCCATGAGTGCCGAGAAGCGAGGGGCTAGCGTACGGGTCGGGATTGTTGACGACGATGCCTTGTTCCGAGCAGGAGCCTCAAAGGTCATCACCGGTTCCGGGTCCTTGGGTCTAGCCTTTGCGGTCGGACTGCTTCAAGAACCTTGTACCCAGACGGAAGGCGCTGATGTCATTCTTCTCGGGAATAACGAGGGCCAATGGCCTGCGGTGTTAGCCGGTGGCGGAGTTGGGGACCAAAGGCCCCGGTTCATCATGATGATTGACGATCCGAGTGAAGGTGACCTTTCGTCCTATTGGGATAGCGGGATCTCCCTATGCCTTCGGCGCGAAACTGACGGGCAGGGATTGATCAA
>BJHB01000228.1:0-5527 GCA_014191415.1 Chloroflexota bacterium | reverse complement strand
GCACGGAGCGCGCCGCCGTAGTCAAGTGCTTCGGCAAACCGGATAATGCGCACACGGCCTCGGTCGTGCGGATCGACACCGTTCTCGCCGTAGAGACGCTCAAGCTCATCAAGGACGTCCCACGCGTAGTCGGTGCTGCCGTTCTCCACGACAACCACTTCATACTCTGAAGCAAGTTCCCGCAGAACCACAAGCGCTTCCATAACCATGGAAGCGATGGTTCCGGCATCGTTGAAGCAAGGGAAGAAGGCAGATATAGGCCTCCGGTTCATCACGGCCATGAGTATACGCGCCGCTTTCTGGAAGCACTGAACACGGGTGCCTCGATGATTGAACGACACCGCGAAAGATGTGGGGACATGGTCAGAATGCCGTACGCGTGTCTGGTTATTCGGTTAGCAATCAAGGTGCGACAGTGAGGTCCGGGTCCAGCCAGGGTGCTGGGCAATTGACAGATGTGCCCGGCATCTCCGTGGGCTGCTGGTCCGACCATGCCGGGATGACGGGGTGCACGGTCGTCCTGTGTCCCGCGGGAGCGTTGGCGGCAGTGGACGTCCGCGGTGGCGCTCCGGGTACGCGGGAGACCGACTTGCTAGCTCCTGGCATGCTCGTCGAGAAGGTCCATGCAATTTTGCTTGCGGGCGGAAGTGCTTTCGGTCTAGCCGCCGCGACCGGTGTCATGGGCTGGCTCGCCGAGAGGGGCCACGGCTTTCCATCGGGTCCGGGTGAGATTGTCGTGCCGATTGTTCCGGGCGCCGTTGTCTTTGACCTCGGGGTCGGTGATCCACGTGCGTTTCCAGATCATCGTGCCGGAGTCGCAGCGTGTGAAGGGAGCGGTCGGCATGTCGATGAGGGTGCGGTCGGGGCGGGTACCGGCTGCACCACCGACAAACTATTCGGGCCATCCCTTGCCCTGCCTGGCGGTCAGGGCACGTCATCCTTGCGGCTTGATGCCGCGTACGGTGGTTATGTTGTCGGTGCGCTGATGGTCGTGAACGCGGTTGGTCACGTTGGTGAGACCCGCCGGCCTACACACGAGCGCGGGGAAGCGATTGGAAACGGGCCTTGGTACATGGCGCCACCCGAAGGGTTGGCTCCGTCTCGTCTCAACACCACCATTGGCGTCGTCGCAACAGATGCCCCGATTGACCGGCAGGCCGCTATGCGGATTGCCTGGATGGCGCACGATGGCTTGGCAAGGGCGATTGATCCGGTTCACACTCCGTTTGATGGAGACGTGATCTTCGTGTTGAGCACCGCGCTCCCGGGAGATTCAAACGCTGCCACCGCCGTCGATGGGCGCCGTTGGGGCCGTCCGACAGAACTGACGGTAGCGGCACTAGGCGCGGCCGCCGCAGATCTCGTCGCAGAGGCGGTTATTCGCGGCGTCGAAGCGGGTCGGCGTCAGCGGGTGTCGTGAAGGTTGTTTCCGTGGGTTCGAATTGGTGGTGCCTTCCCTCCGATTGAATCGAGCGATGATGTGTAAGCGATTGGAGTGTGTATGTCCGGAAACAACGGTGCAGGCCTCGTTCGACCGTCTGTCCAGGCGCTCAAGGCGTATGTCCCTGGTGAGCAACCTCAGGGAGCCGGGTGGATCAAACTGAATACAAATGAAAATTGGTTTGTCTCGCCTTCTGTCCTTTCTGCCGTCGTAGCTGCTGCAACTCATGATCTGCGCAGATACCCGGATCCGGTGTGCACTGATCTTCGTGTGAAGTTAAGTACCCGGTACGGGATCGATTCGCAGCAGATCATCTGTGGCAATGGGTCCGACGAGTTGCTGACCATGCTCATACGGGCGATCGCCGGAGAGGGAGACCGGATCGCGTTCACGGATCCGAGCTATTCGCTCTACGAGACCCTCTCGCACATCCAGAATGCTGCGCCAGTTCCGGTCCCTCTTGGTGACGGTTGGCAGCTCCCGGTTCAGGAGCTGGTCGCGGTGAACGCACCTCTGACGTTCATTACTACGCCTCATGCGCCCAGCGGTACCGCTTATCGGCTCTCCGACCTTGAGGCAATCGCTGCCGGTTGCGCTGGTGTTGTCGTGTTTGATGAGGCATACGTCGACTTCGGGGGAGACACGGCCATACCGCTTCTTGATCGCTACCCCAATATGGGGGGTCTGCGCACCATGTCGAAGGCTGTTGGACTTGCCGGGATGGGCCTCGGTTATGCCTTCGGATCACGGGAGGTGATTGGCGCGCTCTACCGAATCAAGGACAGCTACAACGTCGATCTTTTGACCCAGGTCGCCGGGTGCTCAGCGCTCGACGCGTGGGATGAGTATGCGCGTGTGAATTATGAAACCGCGGTGCGTCGTGACAGGATCGCGGCTGAACTCCACCGGCGGTTCGGCTGGCGGGTGTGGCCCTCGGCGACCAACTTCATCCTTGTAGAGGTTGACGACGCTGATGCCTCTGAGATTGTCTCGCGGCTAAAAGCGGAGCAAATTCTGGTGAGATATTTCCCCCGTCCCCGTCTCGAACGATCAATGCGGATCAGCGTTGGATCGGATGCGGAGATGGATCTCCTGCTTGCAGCCCTTGACAAGGTTGTTGGATGACTTAGACGGTTCGAGTGTGCGGAAGGTTGTAATGCAGTGTCGCGCCTGAGCTAGGTGGGTACACTGCGGGTGCACGAAGCTGGGTGGACTGGCCGTCCGGTGAAGAGACCCGCCGGAGTTAGTGTGCCGAGCTTCGAGTGCTGCGATGGCGTCGAACGGCGGAGCGGAGACGGCATTTTGTCGGTAGGCCTTGGTTGTACGTTAGAGGGCTATCGGGGGAGAGAAACGTGGAGCTGATCTGGATTGTTCCCATTTCGGGATTACTCGCTGTGGTGGTTGCCGGATATCTCGCTTGGGATGTCCTGGGGCGAGACATTGGCCCTGCAACCATCAAGGCGCACAGCGACGGTGGCTCGAAAAAGATGTCGATGCAGGAAGTTGCTGACACCATCTATGAGGGTGCGGTGGCGTTTCTTGATCGGCAATACAGGACAATTGCGGTCTTTGCACTGGTCGGAGCGATCGGAATATCGCTTCTCCTCGCAGGACTACGGGGCGGTGACGATGCACTCAGCATCGCCTGGCACACCGGTCTGGCGTTCGTAATCGGAGCGATCTGCTCGGGGCTCGCCGGCTTGATCGGCATGTTCATTGCCGTCAAGGCGAACCTGCGCACCGCCGTTGCTGCGCGGACATCGCTCGGTGACTCGCTAACCATCGCACTCCGGGGTGGTGCGGTTTCCGGGCTCCTTGTTGTCGCCCTGTCGTTGCTGGGCGTCTACGGCCTGTTTGAACTGTTTCGGATGATCGACGTTGCAAATGGCATTTCTGAAGCCGACGCTCTCAAGCATGCGCCGCAACTGATCGTCGGCTTCGGGTTCGGTGCGAGCTTCGTGGCACTCTTCGCGCAGTTGGGTGGTGGTATCTACACCAAGGCTGCAGACGTCGGTGCCGACCTCGTTGGAAAAGTCGAAGCGGGCATCCCTGAGGATGATCCGCGTAACCCAGCGGTCATTGCCGACCTCGTGGGTGACAACGTTGGCGACTGCGCGGGACGTGGCGCCGACCTCTTCGAGTCGACCGCGGCTGAGAACATAGGGGCAATGATCCTTGGTGTGACGATCTTCACGATCACGAAGAATCCAGTGTACATATTCTTTCCACTGATCGTCCGTGCATTTGGTTTGATTGCATCGATCATTGGCATCTTTGCGATCCGTACCGGTGGCGTGGTCAGTGGAGACGGCGGACGCAGTGCTCAGGCAGCTCTTGACGTAGGGTTCTGGGTGACAGCGGGCTTGTCGATTGTTGGCATGTACGTTGCAACAGTTGCGATGTTCGGCTCCAATACGTTGTTCTGGGCCGGTCTCGTCGGGATCCTGACTAGTGTTGTCTTCGTGTACATCACTCAGTACTACACCGCAGGGAGCTGGCGTCCGGTCCAATTGATTGCAAATGCGTCACGCACAGGGCCCGCAACGAACATCATCGCGGGAATTGCGATCGGATTCGAGAATACTGCTGCACCTGCAATCGCCATTTCACTCGCCCTCTTCGCGTCGTACAAGATCGGGGAAATTGCTGGCCCCGAACTCGGTCTCGGCGCAAACAGCGCCGCTGCAGGCATCTACGGCACCGCCATCGCTACGATGGGCATGCTGATGAGCGCGGGGTACATCCTGGCGATGGACACCTTCGGTCCGATTACGGACAACGCCGGTGGCATCGTTGAGATGAGCTTTGACGAGAACGGTGAGGAGTGGCCTCACTCCGTTCGTGAGAACACAGACGCGCTGGACTCCGTGGGGAACACCACGAAGGCCCTGACCAAGGGATATGCGATCGGCTCAGCAGCATTGGCGGCATTCCTGCTGTTCTCTGCGTTCCTTGACGAAATCCGCATCCTTACAGGCAAGGAGACCCCGATCGACCTTTCGAAGGTTGAAGTCTTTATCGGTGGGTTCCTTGGCGCGATGTTGGTTTTCCTCTTCTCCTCATTTGCCATCAGTGCGGTTGGCCGCGCTGCCCAGGCCATGATCGAGGAAGTCAGACGTCAGTTCAGGAGTGATCCTGGGATCATGCTCGGAACTTCGAGGCCCGACTACCGGCAGTGCGTTGACATCTCAACCCAGGCCGCGCTCAAGGAGATGGTGGTTCCGGGAGTCCTGGCGGTCCTCGCTCCGGTGGCCGTCGGTTTGGTCTTGAAGTGGGAAGCGGCGGCGGCATTCCTCATGGTTGGCACGATGACCGGGATTCTCCTCGCAACCGTCCTCAACAATGCCGGTGGTGGATGGGACAATGCGAAGAAGTTCATAGAATCTGGCCAGTTGAAAGACCCGGCCACTGGTCTTGCGTACAAGAAGGGCTCAGACGCTCATGCTGCAGCGGTGGTTGGTGATACCGTGGGCGACCCCTTCAAAGATACTGCCGGTCCGTCCATCCACGTCCTGATCAAGCTGCTAAGTACGATCACGTTGGTACTCGCTCCGCTGTTCATCTAGGAACCCTTCCACCGCTTTCCATGATCCGGTCTCCCGAACAGGGGGCCGGGTCATCTTCATTAGTGGCGCTGAAATCCACCGGCAGAATATTTCGAGGTCGACGCTTGGGGAGTGAGGCATCATGGGAATCGTTCCAAAATCCGGAGACTGCACTTCGCCTAAAGGTTTCCTCGCCGGTGGTGGCACCTGTGGGCTGAAAGCAAGCGGTCGGCCGGATGTCGGCGCGATAGTCTCAACAGTTCCCGCCACTTCCGCCGCTGTCTTTACCAAGAACTTGGTCAAGGCTGCGCCAGTTCTGGTGTCGCAAGAACATTTGCGCGCAACTGGCGGGCGACAACGGGCTATCGTGTTCAATAGTGGAAATGCCAACGCCGCGACAGGTACACAAGGACTGGCTGACGCCCGTCAGATGGCGGGTCGGTTTGCCGATGGCCCGGGTAGCGCATACATGGTCTCGGTCGATGAGATCTTCGTTGCTTCGACTGGGGTTATCGGCGTTCCGCTTGACATGGGTCGGCTA
>BJHB01000227.1:0-5532 GCA_014191415.1 Chloroflexota bacterium | reverse complement strand
TGAGATCAAGTAGCAACTTGCCTCAGGTGTATCTGCCACCCCTTCGATGCGAGATGTGGTGGTATTCTTTCTGGTAAGTTGGCAGTGGTGGCCTCCAGGTTTCCCGGCACGAGTGCCGTTGGACGCCTGGGGGCATTATGTGCTTTATGACCGTGGGGCCGTCTCTCACCGTTGCCGTGGTGGTTTGGAGTCGGAGTAGGTCATGCTGCTAGTGGCTTCTATTGACCCTGTGTGGCAACGGACATGGTGCCGTTAGTGTGATTTTTGCGTGGCGGTTCGATTTCTGGCGAGGCTGTCCACTGGATGCTTTGTGGCAGTTTGTAATTCCGAGACTGGTGACAGGAGTGGTCGAGAATGGTCGCAGAACCGCAGGTATTTGATGTTGCCCTCGGGAAGCCTTCGGCGGTTGGACGGATGCAGTTCGGCAGTTCGCGCGAATTGCTTGAAATGCCAAACCTTCTGGAAATCCAGAAGAAGTCTTTTGAGTGGTTCAAGCGAGATGGTTTGCGTGAGCTGTTCGACGAGATTTCGCCCATCACGGATTTCACCGGCAAGAACCTAGAGCTGCGGTTGTGGGTCGACTCCGATCCATTTGGCGATCCCAAATTCGACGAGGACTATTGCCGAGAGCGTGACTTGACGTTCGGTGCAGCCTTGAATTGCCGGGCGGAGTTGCGGAATAAGAACAGCGGCGAGATTAAGGAGTCGCAGATCTTCATGGGTGACTTTCCCATGATGACCGAGCATGGCACCTTCATCATCAACGGGGCCGAACGAGTAGTCGTCAGCCAGTTGGTCCGGTCCCCTGGTGTGTATTTTGACCGTGAGTTCGACGGCGCGACCGCAAGGTACCTGTACACGGCTAAGTTGATTCCAAGCCGTGGAGCTTGGCTCGAGTTTGAGACCAGCAACAAGGGGATGCTTACGGTAAAGATTGACCGCAAGCGCAAGATCCCGGTTACAACGTTGCTTCGTTCGCTCTCGAGCGCCTACGCCGACGATGAGGCCATCTACGCGTTGTTTGAGGACGTTGATACCGATCCCGACCATCAGTTCATTGCCTCCACAATTGGCACGACAACTCGGCGTGACCCATCCAGGGACTACAAGGATGCGGTCATTGAGATTTATCGGCGACTTCGCCCAGGCGATCCGGCGACCATGTCAAACGCTGAGACCACCGTCCACGGGCTGTTCTTCAATTCACGTCGATATGACCTGGGCCGAGTCGGTCGCTACAAGCTGAACCGCAGGCTTAGGAGCTTCGGGCGTACTGATCGCACGCTTGATGTGAATGACCTGGTGGCCGTTGTTCGTGAGCTGATTAGGCTCAACCGGGATCAGGACCGTCCGGACGACATTGATCATCTCGGTAATCGTCGGATTCGCGCAGTCGGAGAATTGATCCAGAACCAGTTCCGGGTGGGCCTGCTACGCATGGAGCGTGTCATTAAGGAGAGGATGACGATCCAGGATCCCGACTCTGCGACACCGTCGCAATTGGTGAACATCAGGCCGGTTGTTGCTGCCATGAAGGAATTCTTCGGCGGCTCGCAATTGAGCCAGTTCATGGATCAGACGAACCCGCTTTCCGAGGTAACGCACAAGCGTCGGCTTTCTGCCCTTGGGCCTGGCGGACTTTCGCGAGATCGGGCGGGCCTTGAAGTTCGTGACGTGCATGAGTCCCATTACGGCCGGATCTGCCCGATTGAGACACCAGAGGGTCCCAACATTGGATTGATCGGGTCTCTCGCGACGTATGGGCGCATCAACGATTACGGTTTCATAGAGACGCCGTATCGTGCCGTTCACCGTACGGTGTCAATCACTGCAAACACTGATCCGCGCGAATTGGTTGGCAGGCAGATTGCTGTGGATGCGCGTGGGCGCGTTCCATCGGCCCTTGCTTCTATTTTCGAGTCGAGCACGGTGGCCCCGCTCGTATCGATTGTCGCTAGCCGACCAATTGAGGTTGACGTTACTCTGGCAAGTGCTTTGGTTGCCTCTGCGTCGGACCATGGCGACTTCGAGATGCCGGTCAGATCGTATGTGAAGGGCGCCGACGATATTCGGTACCTCGCGGCCGACGAGGAAGAGGTCTACTACATCGCGCAGGCGAACACCGAGATTGACGGCAATGGAAACATTGTGCAATCAACAGTAGTAGTGCGTCACGTCGGTGAGTTCGAGACAGCGCCTGCAGAGCGTGTGAATCTGCTCGATGTTTCGCCTAAGCAGTTTGTCTCGGTCGCAGCAGCGCTCATCCCGTTCGTGGAGCACGATGATGCGAACCGCGCATTGATGGGTGCGAACATGCAGAGGCAGGCCGTGCCGCTGCTGCGACCGGAGGCGCCACTTGTCGCAACTGGGGTTGAATTTCAGGTGGCCAAGGACTCCGGCCAGGTTGCGATTGCGAAGGCGACTGGTGAGGTTGTGAGTGCTACCGCTACCGAGGTGGTGGTGGTGGACCACGATGGTCAGCCTCACCGGCACGCTCTACGTAAGTTCGTGCGCTCGAACCAAGGTACCTGCATTAACCAGCGCCCCATCGTGTCAAAGGGCGATCACGTGGTGGCAGGCCAGCCGATTGCGGACAGCATGTCAACCGATGGTGGCGAACTTGCTCTTGGGCAGAATGTGTTGTGTGCATTCATGTTCTGGGAGGGTGGCAACTTCGAGGACGCGATCCTTCTTAGCAAGCGGCTGGTTCAGGACGACAGGTTCACCTCAATTCACATCGAGAAATATGAGGTTGAGGCGCGAGACACCAAGCTTGGGCAAGAGGAAATCACCAGGGATATTCCGAATGTTGGTGAGGATGCCCTGAGGCATCTCGATGACGATGGGATCATCTACGTCGGTGCTGAAGTTCGGGCTGGCGACATTCTTGTCGGAAAGATCACGCCGAAGGGCGAGACCGAGCTGACCGCTGAAGAGCGTTTGCTTCGGGCTATCTTCGGTGAGAAGGCGCGTGAGGTCAAGGACACTTCGCTCCGCGTCCCCTCAGGCGAGTACGGCAAGGTTGTCGACGTCAAGAAATTCAAGCGTGATGACGCCGGCGCTGGCGAGTTGCCTGCCGGGGTTCACGAGATGGTCCGGGTGTCAATTGCGGTCAAGCGTAAGTTGACCGAAGGTGACAAGATGGCCGGCCGCCACGGCAACAAGGGTGTCATCGCGAAGGTCATGCCCGTTGAGGACATGCCGTATCTCGAGGATGGCACTCCGGTCGACATTATCCTGAGCCCACTTGGCGCACCGTCGCGAATGAACATTGGCTCAATTCTTGAGACACATCTTGGCTGGGCTGCGTCGGCACTGGGGATCAAGGTCGCCTCGCCGGTCTTTGATAGCGCAAAGGAGAGCCAGATCGAGGATCTCCTCCAAGAGGCCAAGAATGTTGCACTGGCGGCCCAGGCAGGCGAAGATGTTGGCCGGCCGTCGGTCTTCAACCCCAACGGCAAGGCGCGTCTCTACGATGGCCGGACTGGTGACGCATTCGATCAGGATGTGTGTGTCGGGTACATCTACATGTTAAAGCTGGCCCATTTGGTTGAGGACAAGATCCATGCGCGCTCCACCGGGCCGTATTCCCTCATCACTCAGCAGCCGCTGGGTGGCAAGGCTCAGTTCGGCGGTCAGCGCTTTGGTGAGATGGAAGTATGGGCGCTTGAGGCATATGGCGCAGCGCACATTCTTCAGGAGCTGCTTACCGTCAAGTCTGACGATATCGTTGGTCGGGTGAAGACTTATGAGGCAATCGTCAAGGGTGAACCGATCATGGAGCCGGGCGTGCCGGAGTCCTTCAAGGTTCTCATGAAGGAACTGCACAGTCTTGGTCTCGCAGTTGAGGTCCTCAACGAGAATGAGGAAGAGATTAATCTGATTGATGAGAGTGGCGGGGATTCGCTCCCGGAGCTTGGCATCAACCTTGAAGGGTTCGAGGACCGTGATTGATCTACGCGTCGATGTGAAGGGAAACTGACCGTGGAAGTCAACGATTTCAACGCTATCCGCATCGGCATTGCGTCGCCGGACCAGATCCGCTCGTGGTCATACGGCGAGGTCATGAAGCCAGAGACCATCAATTACCGGACACTCAAGCCTGAGAAGGACGGGTTGTTCTGTGAAAAAATCTTTGGTCCCACCAAGGATTGGGAGTGCTATTGCGGCAAGTACAAGCGAGTCCGGTTCAAGGGCATCGTGTGCGATAAGTGCGGCGTCGAAGTCGCCCGGGCGAAGGTCCGTCGCGAGCGCATGGGCCACATCGAACTCGCTTCGCCGGTAAGTCATATCTGGTATTTCAAGGGAACACCGAGCCGTCTTGGTGTCCTACTGGATATCTCTCCCCGAAATCTCGAGAAGGTTCTGTACTTCGCGTCCTACATCACGATTTCCGTGGACGCCGAGGCGCGCCAGCGAGCCATTGAGGGCATCGAGGCTGCGGTTGCCGAGCGTTCCACGCAGGTTGACATTGCGACGACCGAGCAGCAGAGGGTCCTCGAGAGTCAGGTCCAGGCCGAGTTTGATCGCCTGGATGCCGAGAAGCATCAGCGTATTGCGGAGCTCACCATGGGTGTGGCGCCGGTGGCTGGTGGTTCAGAGGCTGACGCGGTCGATGCGGAGACCCAGTCATCGGGTGCATTGGGTGGCACGCAGCTGGAGGATGAGGTCCGGCGGATCGCTTCCGAGACAGACCGCGAGAAGGAACGCATCCGGGCGGTTGCCAATGCCGAAATCGATGCGCTCGCTCGCAAGATGAACGAGGAGATCGAGGCGCTTGAGGCGAGCATCCAGGGCAAGAAGGATAGTGTCGACAAGATTGCGCCAATGCAATTCCTGACCGACACGCAGTACCGGGAGCTCCAGGACGTTGCGCCAGGCATTTTCCGGGCAGGAATGGGTGCCGAGGCAATCCTCGAGATCATCCGCGAGCTCGACCTCGAGACCTTGTCCGCGCAGCTCCGGCACGATGTCCATTCCTCTTCCAGCCAGAAGCGCAAGAAGGCGATCAAGCGTTTGCGCGTCGTGGAGAACTTCCGCCGGTCAGCCCAGAAGGCGAAGCCTGAGTGGATGATCCTCACCGTGCTGCCGGTCCTGCCGCCAGATCTGCGACCTATGGTCCAGCTTGATGGCGGCCGATTCGCTACGAGTGACCTGAACGACCTCTACCGTAGGGTGATCAACCGGAACAACCGTCTCAAGCGCCTGCTTGAGCTTGGCGCGCCCGAGATCATCATCCGCAACGAGAAGCGCATGTTGCAGGAGGCGTGTGACGCGCTGATCGACAACGGCCGCCGGGGTCGCGCAGTTGCCGGATCGACCAACCACAAGCTCAAGAGCCTCTCGGACATGCTCCGTGGCAAGCAGGGTCGGTTCCGCCAGAACCTGCTTGGGAAGCGTGTCGACTACTCCGGGCGTTCGGTCATCGTGGTCGGCCCCGACCTCAAGTTGCACCAGTGCGGCTTGCCCAAGAAGATGGCACTCGAGCTGTTCAAGCCGTTCGTCATGCGCAAGCTTGTCGAGCACGGTCAT
>BJHB01000226.1:0-5550 GCA_014191415.1 Chloroflexota bacterium | reverse complement strand
AATACGCCCCCTGTACGCATGGCACCAGGTTGGTCGTTGCGTCGCCAAGCACCTGTCCGATTGGTTGGTCGTGGAACCATGCGATGCGGTCTCCAAGGCGCGGTTCGTCAAAAAGTCGCCGGTTCACGGGCCACGTTTGGCGCTTATCAAAATCGTGCAAGACCGCCTGGGTGGTGTGGGCCCAGAGCGCGAAATCGGTGGCAATGTCAACGTCCGGGCTGTGCTTCATCACCCCGACGCCGGTGCCTCCGATGGTCACCGACGGAGGCGTGTGTGACATGCCGGTCCAACGAGGCAGCGGTTGCACCATCCATTTCCCGAACGTGTCTGGCGCGTCAAGTCGCATTTGTCCCGAAAGGCGCGACATTGGTCCGATATCGCCCGCGACGCGCCCACTATTGAAGGACGCTTTGGCAACCGCGCCAATCATGTCACCGCCTTCACGGTTCCCGCCGGGGCGGTCATATGGAAGCAATGTTGCGACACCATGCTTGAAGACCAGATCCGATAGGAATTCGAGGGTGCGGACGTTCGCTGGATGGTCGATCTGCAGGCGTCCCCCGGGTGCAACATATCCGCCTCCCGCCTGTGTTGACATGGTGAGGTGCGTCCCTGCCGGGTCGGCGCGGACATAGAAGAGGCCATCGGGAGAGTTCGTGATCACTCGCTTGCCTGCCGCTATGACGTCGTCCCACACTGTGAGGGGTGCACGGATGCCGGTGCTGGTCCAAATGTCATGGCGGTATCCGAACAAGGCGACGTTCAGCTCGTTCCCGAGTGCGTAAAACCTGCCGCCCTTCGACCATGGCTCGGAGAATGCCGGACCGATGAAGTCCCGGTCGGCGCCCTTGAGTCGGTGGTTGAAGGCGACCAACGGGATGTCAGGCAATCGCAAGATGCGTCCAATGAAGGATTGGTCGAGATCGACGATGTCTGGAAAGCCACCGCCGGCGGCAATCGTGATCATCAGTGTCTGAACAAGTCTCGATGGGTCGGCTTGTTGGGTCCACCTGATACGGAGTTCTGACCCACGCGAGGCGTTGAAATCGGTCAGGGCGGCGTCAAGCCACTCGAATCGCCCTTCGACGGTGTACCAGGCCTGAATGTCGGAAATAGCCGACCTTGAGGGGGCGGGTCCGAGTGAAACTCCCCTCGGTGAGCAAGCCCCGATGAGTGACGCAAGCGCGCCGACAGTGCCAACGGCGAGGGCGGACCGCCTTGTGGAGAACGATCTCGGGGATTGCACGCCGCAGATGGTGCCACGGGTTCAGTTCTCCCGACGGTAGAAGTCATGTTTGCGTTGTAATGATTCCGGGGCTATATTGGCCCCCCCGGGGGGTCGCATGCGATGTGCGCGGGCTGAAGTTGCAAGTTAGTTGCGACATCGTCGGTTCATTACGCGTCACGCTGGCGGGTTCCCTTTCGGACAAGGAGAGCAGGATCATGATCAACGGGGAATTGGAATTCGGGCGGCGCGCTCCGTCGCGTCGTGGGTTCCTTGCAATGGCAATGGTTGGGGTGTCAGGTGTGCTCGCTGCTTGTGGCGGCGAGGAAGCGAAGCCTGCAGCTGAGGCGCCGAAAGCGCCTGCTGCCGGTGCCGCTGCACCGACTGCAGCCGCAGCCGCGACAAAGGCGCCAGCTGCTGCGCCGACCACTGCGCCGGCGGCCAAGCAAGTTGAGATCCACACCAACTTCCGTCAGGGTAGCGATGCCGAGTGGCAGGCGCGACTGATGCCAAAGTTCATGGAAAAGAACCCGAACATCAAGGTGGTCATGGACACCCTGCCGGGAGAGCCTGAGTACTGGGCGAAGGTCGCGGCGCTCTTCGCAACGGGACAGGCCGGCGATTTCATCTGGGCAAGCAATGGAAACTTCCTCGGATATGCGGACAACGGCATCCCACGTGAACTCGATTCGATCATCTCCAAGGATAAGTACGACCTCGGTGACTACACCAAGGTCGGCCTTGACAACATGCGGTACCAGGGCAAGTTGTTCGGGATGCCTTGGGGATCCCATTGCCAGAACTGCCTAGTCATGTACAACGAGGATCTGCTGAAGGAAGCCGGTGTCACGATCGAGCAGGCAACGGCCAGTTACGATGCCCTCTACGAGGCAGCCAAGAAGGCGACCAAGGGTGCCGCGGGAAGCCGGACTCAATTCGGCTTCTTGCCCGCTGGCGGACAAACTGCACTGAACTGCAACCTACGTGCATTCGGTGGCGAGACCTACGACGCTGCTGGCAAGAAATTGCTCATGAACGATCCCGCAGCGATCGAGGCTATCAAGTGGACCCAGAAGATGTGGAAGGACACCGCCCCGGTCTTCGGGTCGGGGTTCAATGGCGATGAACTGTTCGCGACCGGCAAGATTGCCATGACCCAGGCGGGGTACGGGAACCACTTCGTGCCCGGTGACAAAGCGATTGCCGGCAAGTTCAAGTGGGGCATCACCCTCATGCCAAAGGGTCCAAAGGGCATCGTTGGCACCCAATTCACTGTAAACGGCATCACCATCAACTCGGCGACCAAGCAACCTGATGCGACCTGGGAATACATGAAGTTCATGATGGACCCGGTCACGCAGGAGGAGATCGTCCTGAACAACGGTGGTCGTCCGGCAGCCCGAAAGGCAGTCCTCGACAATCCCAAGATCATGTCGACGGTCACTTCTCACAAGGCGATGCGTCCGCTCTACGACACCGCGTTGGGTTGGCCGTCGCCCGCAAACAGCCGCTGGCCAGAGTTCACTACTGCTCTCGATCAGGTCATGGGCCCGATCTGGACCGGCGCACTTGAGCTCGAACCCGGGATGAAGGCAGCGACCACCAAGTTGCAAGAAGTCCTCGACAAGCCGAAGTCCTGACCCCGCCGCTTCGGCCGTTGCTTCATCACTGACCGGAGGTGCCGTGTACCCAGACCGGGTATGCGGCACCGTCCCTGCGGGCGCCTCTACGGGGAACCAGCCCAACACGTACTTGGGGGATACCTGCACACGCCATGGTTGCTGTCGCAAACACTTCGTCTGTCCGAGTCACTCCTGCGAAACGCCGTCGTTGGCGCGCAAGGGATTTTCAAGGATGGCTCTGGGCTTCCCCTTGGATCCTAGGGTTCGTGCTGTGGACCCTTGGCCCCATGTTGTGGTCTCTGTACCTGGCATTCACGCGGTACAGCATCATCCGCGCACCGATTTGGGTCGGACTTGACAACTTCGACCGCGCGTTCCAGGGGGGCGACAGCCTGTTCTGGCCTTCGATGGGACGTACGTTCACTTGGGCGTTGGTCATGGTCCCGCTAAGTCTGATGGGGTCACTGCTGACCGCACTGATGCTCAATCAGGGCTTGCGAGGCACCGCAATTCTCCGCACATTGTTCTTCATCCCATCGCTCACTCCTGCCGTTGCATTGGCTGTGCTGTGGAGATGGATCTACCAACCAGACTTCGGCGCGCTGAACTACCTCCTTCGCGAGATCGGTGTCACCTCTCCGCCTGCTTGGCTCGCAGATGCTCGGTATGCCATGCCATCGCTAATGGTGATGTCACTTTGGGGTGCCGTGGGCGGCGGGACCATGCTGATCTTCCTGGCCGGACTTCAGGGGATTTCTCAGGAGCTGTACGAGGCGGCAGAGATAGACGGTGCGGGGCGTTTGGCGAGATTTCGCAATGTCACGCTGCCACTTCTTACGCCGACAATCTTCTTCAATCTCATCATTGGCGTGATTGCGGCTTTGCGAACTTTCACGACCGCGTTTGTTGCAACCGGAGGTGGCCCGAACTACGCGACGTGGTTCTATATCTTGCACTTGTATCAGAGTGCGTTCCAGAACTTTGAACTTGGATATGCGTCGGCCTTGGCATGGATATTCTTCGTAATCGTGATCGGTCTGACGCTGGCCAACCTCAGGTTGTCGAGGCGGTGGGTCTACTACGAGGGCGAGGAGGCGATATGACCGCCGTCAGGATAGAGCCCAAAGCTCCCGCGCCATCAGAGGCACGCCAGTCCTCAATGCCCATTGACCAGCGGATCCGTCGATTGTTCCTATATGCAGGGTCTGTGTTGCTGGCGGTGATGTTTTCAGCGCCGTTCGTGTTCTCGGTCGCGAGCAGCCTGAAGACGGTTGCCGAAATCCACGCATTTCCGCCGACGCTGTTGCCCGCGGTTGCCCAATGGGAGAACTACGCCGCCGTCTTTTCACTCAAGGGCGTGCCGTTTGCACAGTTCTACTGGAACTCAGCGTTCATAACATTCACCAGCATGTTCGGGACCATCACGACCGCAGCAGTTTCGGCCTATGGTTTCGCGCGGTTCAAGTGGCCTGGTCGCGATGCGATGTTCATGGTGTTGCTCAGCACTCTGGTCCTCCCGGAAGAGGTCGTCCTGATCCCGAAGTTTCTGATGTTTAATAACGTGCCTAAGGCGCTGATCGGCAAGACCCTGATAGACACGTATTGGCCGTTGATCCTGCCGTCGTGGTTCGGAGGCGGGGCATTCAACGTGTTTCTCTTGCGCCAATTCTTCATGCAGATTCCGCGCGACTTTGACGAAGCGGCGGTTCTTGATGGCGCGTCAAGTTGGCAGATTTTCTGGATGATCATGCTCCCGTTATCACGACCGGCACTCGCAACGGTGGCCGTCTTCTCGTTCCTGGGCCAGTGGAACGATTTCATCCATCCGCTTATCTACTTGAACACCAGCGACAAGTTCCCGCTCAGTTTGGGGCTGAGGTATTTCCAACAGCAGCCCGCAGACGCCATGGAGCCCCGCGAACACCTGCTCATGGCGGCTTCGCTACTCATGGTTGCCCCGGCGATCACGGTCTACTTGTTCGCGCAACGATATTTCGTGCGTGGGATCGTGATGAGTGGGATCAAGGGGTAGCGCTCGCGCAGCCGGTAGATGCCGCCTTCGACGGTACCACCGGTCGCGTCCGTTGTGGGGAGGCTAGGCGTCAGGGCCGCGTAACTTGGCGCCAACCTGACGTTCAGCTTGCGCGACTATCTTGGCCCGCACCGGTGCGACTTCGTCGCCCGCCAGCGTGTGGTCTGGCGCGCGGAACGTCAGCGTGTAGGCAAGACTTCTCGTGCCAGTCGGGACGCGGTCACCGGTGTAGACATCGAACATGTCAACCCTCTCTAGTAGAGGGGCTCCGGTGCGAAGGATGCTCGACGTCAGTCTTTCAGCCGGAACCGCGTCGGGCAAGATGAACGCCAGGTCCTCGATTACGGCTTGGAAACGAGGCAGTGGTGATACCGGGACGACGTCACGCGCCTTGGCAATCAGGCGGTCGAGATCGAGCGACGCCAATAGGACTCTCTCGCTGATCCCATTGTTGCTCGCGACGGCGCGATCAACTTCGCCGATGACTCCAATCACATCCTCGGCCCTTACGGGTTTGCGTCCGGCCGCTTCCGGTCGGTGGTCCAGGACAATTGCGGCAGTGCGATATGGATGAAATGCAGGGTGCGCAAGTGCGATGTAACCGTGACCACCGACGCCCAGGCAGCCTAGGATCGCCTCAACCGTCGCCTTTAGGCAGTAGAAACTGTTTT
>BJHB01000225.1:0-5553 GCA_014191415.1 Chloroflexota bacterium | reverse complement strand
GAAAGGACGCAGACCACTCCCTCCACCGCACCCGCCGCTCCAAGGAGGTGACCCATCGCCCCCTTGGTGGAACTGACCGGAACCGCGTCCGCAGCCTCGCCCAGGGCCACGCGGATCGCGTGCGTCTCCGCACGGTCGTTCAGCGGAGTGCTCGTTCCATGCGCATTGATGTAGCCCAGCGCGTCTGGGCGAAGCCCTGCCTGGCCCAGTGCGTTGGTAATCGCACGCGCCGCGCCACGTCCGTCCTCGCGGGGTGCCGTCGCGTGGTGCGCATCTGCCGTCGAACCGTAACCCGACAGGACCGCGTGGATCCTTGCACCGCGCGCCCGCGCATGACCGAGCGACTCAAGGACCACGATTCCCGCACCCTCGCCCATCACGAACCCGTCACGTGTCGCGTCAAAGGGTCGAGACGCCGTCTCCGGTGTCTCGTTATGTCCGGTCAGCGCACGCGCCGCGGCGAACCCGGCAAATGCCATCGCGCCGATCACTGCCTCGGTCCCGCCCGCAATCATCACGTCGGCATCCCCACGGCGGATCACCTCGGCCGCCTCGCCGATGGCATGGGCCCCCGTTGCGCACGCCGAAACCGGAGCGAGGTTCGGTCCCATCGCTCCCATCATCAGCGACACCTGCCCGGACGCCATGTTGGACAGGGTCATCGGCACAAGAAAGGGACTTACCCGACCAGGACCACGTGACGACAGGACGGCGAACTGCTCGGCCATTGTGATCAAGCCACCCATGCCATTGCCGACATACACGCCCGTGCGTTCGGGCACCTCCACGGGGTATTCCAGCCCCGCATCGGCCATGGCTTCCCGGGCAGCCGTCAAGGCAAACTGGACGAACCGGTCAAGCCTCCGGACCTCGCGCGCCTCAAGACCCGTCGTTGCCGGGTCATAGCCACGCACCTCAGCCGCCACCCGGCATGCATGTCCCGCCGTGTCAAAAGCGGTAACCAGTCCCGTGCCAGACCGGCCGGCCAACAGGCCTTCCCACGTTGACGCCACGTCCAATCCAAGGGGAGTAACCACTCCCAATCCCGTCACCGCTACCGGTTCGCGACGCAGTTCCATGTGCATCCCCTGCATTCGGCTTCCGGGACCATCGACCCGCCACCCGTTGACGGGACGCCGGAGATGGTGATAGTGTCCACACGGATGTCTGCGTCTGACCGCCCACTTGCTCGGCCGCGTGGCGGCCCTCGCACCAGACTGGCGGTCGCCGGTGCACCAAGCCGTGCGCCAGTCACCCCCCAACGGTCACCGGTGACTGACGACGATGCCTCAACGCGGCGGAGGTTACTTCCGCCGTACAAGGTCATCCTGCATAACGACGATCATAACTCCATGGACCATGTCGTCCAGGCATTGCGCAAGTCGATCCCCGGCATGTCCCTCGGGCGCGCCGCTGCGGTGATGTGGGAAGCCCATGTCAACGGCAAGGCGCTTGTCCTCGCGTGCCCCCTCGAACTGGCCGAGTTGTACCAGCAGCGGCTGCTCTCCTTCGGACTCTCCGCCACCATCGAACGTGACGACTAGGCGGGCTTCCGAGGAACCTCAGACCTTCGGCGCTGGCGCCGGAGCGGGCTTGCGAGGAGCGAGAATGGCCATTCTTTGGGCAGCCCGTTCGGCGGAGGCCCTGACCCGGTCCTCTTCCTGACGCATCCGTTGCAACTGCCTCGCCACTATCGCGATCAGCATCGCGAACTGCGCCAAGCCAGCGAACAGGGTTGCCACCGCAATCAGCCGTCCCACCAATGTCACCGGCATGATGGCGTCCTGCCCGGCAGACGTGATGATGAGCCATGCCCACCACATCGTGGACGGGATGTCCGGGAAGGCCTGCGGGCTGGTATCACCCTCGGCGTAGTAGAGCATCGTGGCGCTAATGATCACCACGCAGACCGCCGTGACCGCGTAAAGCTGCCAGTCCTCCTGCATGGTGCGGGGCAGTGGGCGCCCATCCGCATCTGGCTTCCGACGTGCCAGCTTCGCAAGCTTGAGTACCCGCAGGACGCGCAGGACACGCAGCAACCGGACAATCCGGAATTCGGTCAGGTTGACCGACAGGCCCGAGAGGAACCCGGGGACGATCGACAGGAAGTCGGCAATGCCCCAGAACGAGAACACATATTTCCGCCGGGGAACGGAGAACATCACGTTGAGGGTGTACTCCAGAGTGAACCCGATCAGCAGCACCGTCTCCAGCGCATTGAGGATCGTGCCGTACTGCGTCCGCACCGAGGCAATCGAGTCGAGCACGATCATCAGGATCGATAGCAGGATCAGACCTAGCACGATCATGGTCATGTAGAAGTACGGCCGGCTGTCCGGTTGCGTCAGCCCCATGCGCAGCCACGCGTAGACCGGGTTCTCGATCTCGATCACCAGGGGCCGTTCGGGCGCACCAGGGGCCGGACCGGCTGCCCCGGCAGCCTCTTCGGGAATGTCCAGCGAGTTCCCGCACGACTGGCAGAAGTGGGCGAACTCGTAGGCCGGCGCCTCGCACGACCCGCAGATCCTCCACGTGAGACCGGAACCGCAGCGGACGCAGAACTTCTCGCCGGGAATCACCGGCGCATCACACTGGCCACACTTCAGGGAGAGGGGGGCACCCGACGAACCACTGCTTCCGGGCACGGCGTCGCCCGGAGCCGGCAAGGCGGCACTAGCGGTGGCGGGCGGCGTGGCGGCTGTCACAGCGTCGGATCGACCCTGCCTATCTCAACGCGCGAAAGAGACAGATTTCGCGCGACATGGTTCAAACCGCTTCTTCCGACGACAATCCGCTGTCGGGTACCAGGCCGGAAGCACGGTTTCCATGCCTACTGACCAGCGCGGACCATTGGTGGGGCACCTTGGCCACCAGATTGCGGGGCGATCGGTTGCACCTTGGAGTTGGTTGAGTAGACCGCACTGAACTCTGGCGCACGCTTCGACACCCCGAAGTTGCCCTCAACCGCCCGTTGCTTGTTGAAGCCGGCCGCGCCGTAATTTGCCGCGGCCGCACTGCCGCCAACGAGAAGGGAAACGGTGAGGAACCCGATCAGGATGATCTCCGTCATCCCGGAACTGTCACCACCCGCCTGGTCAGCGAGCTCGGACTCCTCATATTCCATTTCGGCGAGTAGTTCGTCTTCGTCCATCGCCTGTCAACCCGCAATTCCCAACAAGACTACCGCCACCGCAGCATAGCAATGGTGACAGGTATTCCACCGACCGCAACTTCCGAACCGCTGAGACCGTCGCTACAATCAACCGAGAGACACGCCTTCAGGTTGCGTCGGTCCCTCTGCGCAGCGGCGCAGCGCGTGTCCTCCGGAACGGTGGTGTGCAGTGGCAGAGACGTTGCCAGTTCTTGCGTCGGACCTAGAAGGCGACGTGCTTGCCTTGCCGGCGCCTCCCCCCAAGCGCTTCGCAGGCATCCGCAACTTCCCCGGCCGCATCTACAACCTGATCATGAACCTGATCGCCGGCTCGATTGCCGGCAAGATCATCGCACCATACATCCTGATCCTCTTCATCCTCGCCATGGTGGCGGTCTTCGTTGTCAGCCGTCTCGTTTCGGGTTCCCTCGACGAACAGTTCACCAACAAGCTCCTTGACCGAGGAAAGGCGACCAACGAAGCCCTGGTCAAGGTCGAAGCCGAACAGCTTCAGGCCCTCCGCCTCATGGCGAACACCAACGGTGTCGCCGAGGCCATCGTCGCCAAGGACGCCGAGCAGCTCCGTACCTTTGTGTACCCACTCCAGGTCAATGCGCGCCTCGACCTTGCCGACGTCCTGGGTGCCGACGGTCAGATCCTCCTCGCCCTTCGCGGTGACGAACTCGGCCTCGACCCGGAATCCGTCATCGACACCAACCTCGGCAAGAGCACAATTGCCAAGAAAGTGTTAGCAGGCGTCACCGACCCGCTTGGCGACAAATTCACCGAACTCATGATCGTCGAGTGGGGGACTGCCTTCTACACCGCCGCCCCGGTGAAGACCGAGGAGGGAAAACTCGTCGGTGTGATCCTCGCCGGAACAACCCTCGAACGCCTCCTCGATCGCCTGTCCAAGGAAGCCCAGGCAAGCCTTACCGTGTACGACCTCAAGGGCAAGGTCGTCTCAACGTCCCTGCCCCTCGCCGAAGCCGTCATCGAGTTCCAGAAGGGTGGCCCGGAACCCCCGATCCTCGACGTCGAGCAATCGGTCGTGGATCAGGTCCTGTCAGACAAGCCATCCCTCGTGTCACGCCCGATCTCCATCACGGGACGCACCTACCGGGAGCTGACTGGTGCCCTCGTCGTCCGCGGTTCGCCAGTCAGCCCGCTCGGCATCGCCGTCCGCGTCACCGCCATCGAAACCGCGCTCTTTGCCAGTCGCGACCAACTCACCGCCCTGTTCGGCGGGATGATGATCGTCGTCCTCTTCCTCGGCCTCTGGCTCGCGAACCTCATCGTCAAGCCCCTCACCGCCCTGGTAAATGCAAACAAGGTCGTCATGAAAGGAGAGCTCAACATCGAGCTGCCAATCATCTCCCGCGACGAAACCGGGCTCCTGACCGAGAGTTTCAACCAGATGGTTGAGGGTCTGCGCGACCGTGACCGCATCAAGAACATGTTCAGCCAGTACGTCACCGGTGCGGTCGCCGATGCGGTCCTCGCCGGCGAGGTCAAGCTCGGTGGCGAACAGCGCGTCCTCTCGATCATGATGACCGACATCCGGAACTTCACCGGCCTCTCGGAAAGCGTCGGGCCGGACCTCCTCGTGGAGATGATCAACCGCTACTTCGAATACATGATCGACTCGATCATCGAGTTCGAAGGGATCCTCGACAAGTTCATCGGCGACGGCATCCTGATCGAGTTCAACGCCCCTCTCTACCAGAACCGCCACGAGTTGCGTGCGATGTGCGTCGCCCTCCGCATGCGCCAGATGCTCCTCGTCTTCAATGAGGACCAGGTGAACCTCGAGAAGCCCACCATCCGGATCGGGATGGGGATCCACACCGGACCCTGCATCGTCGGGAACATCGGCGCCGAGGGCAAGAAGGTTGAGTACACCGCCCTTGGTGACACCGTCAACGTGGCCGCCCGTCTCGAAAGCGCGTGCAAGGAGGTAAAGAGTGACATGTGCATCTCTGAAACCCTCTACGGCTTCGTACGCGACTTCGTCGACGTCGGTCCAAGGCAGGCCCTCGCGCTAAAAGGCAAGAGCGTTCCGGTCTACGCGTACACCGTGAAGGGCCTGAAGCCGGGCCTGACCCTGGGTGTCGACCTCCTCACCATGCCGATCGAGGAAGTGCGTCGCCGGGTCTATGAGGCCGGTGGCGAACTTGCAGACGAAGGTTCGGTCTATGCCCTTGAAGCGGGTGTCGCCGCCGGCTGATGACGGTCAATGGCTGACACTGCCCCGCCCGCTGAAGCGCCGATCCCATACCCGCCGATGCCGTTGGCGGTGCGCCCGCCAGGCACGCCCCTGCGTCGGCCACCGCGCATCTTCCGGACCATGCGCGAGTGGATCCAGAACCGGCTCATGGCGGTCGTCACTGCCCTGGGCGAGT
>BJHB01000224.1:0-5558 GCA_014191415.1 Chloroflexota bacterium | reverse complement strand
GATCTGGCACTTCCACCCTAGCGCATCGAACATGGTCAATCTGGCCACCTTGGGCGCTTGAACCCGGGCCACCCGCGGGCCGGTCGACTGCCCGATTCCTGGGGAAGGTTGCGTTGCGTCCGTAAGTGGAGACGGCGGCAATGGTCACCCACCCCGGTTCCGGCACATTTTTCAGTTGGCGGCGCACCCTGCCGACCTGTCGCGCAAGACGTGGGTGTTCGGTCAGTGTTGCAATCGTGTTCTATCTCGTGACCGTGGCTCGTGGAATCCCACCACCTTCCAGCACCATTTCACGAGACCATGAACGTGCCCTGGTTCCCGGTGCACCCACTCTCCGGCAGTGTAGGGTGACGCATCGGGATGTCTAGGCAGGTGTTCCGGATCCGGATCCGGATTGGGGGCTCGGCAGTACTCGGGACCGTGGACGAGGATTGACGCTCATGGTGGACAAGCGCACCGACAAGCCGGTGATTCTCTTTCCCATTCCGGACGATGGGCCGGGATTTGGGACCGTTCCGACCGGGGCCCCAGTGGCAATCGCCGGGAGGTACCGCGATGCGACCATAGCCGGGGCGGTCATTTCTGACCGCCAGGCAATCCGGAACATCCTGGTGCCACTGGACGGAACAGCGGTTGCCGAAGCGGCGATCCCTCATGCGGTGGCCTTGGTCAAGGCCACGGGTGCGGCCTTGCACCTCATCCGGGTTGTTGCGTCGTCACCGCTCACGGTCTTGCCTTCGATGGCGACTGAACTCTCGTCAGGCGGGCAACTCGGAACGGGCTTGGGCGAAGCGTATTTGAGCCAGGTCGGGCTGAGCGGTGGCCTCTCAGCGGCGAATCCCGTCGCAATCGGGGCAACCGTCTACCTTGAGGAGATAGCCGACCGCTTACGGGCGCACGGAATGACGGTCCTGCCCGCAGTGCGCGTCGGGCCTCCTGGTCAGCTGATCGCCACGTTGGCCACGGCCCTGGGCATCGACCTGCTGATCCTTGCCAGTGAGCCTCACAGTGGTCTGGCACGCCTGGTTGCGGGAAGCGTTGCCGATGAGCTTCTGCGGACGGCGCCGTGTCCGGTCATGTATGTCCGCACGGCGCCCGCGCCGATTTCCGTTCCTGCGGACGGCCTTCGCAACTTCGCACGCGATGTCGCCCGATCCGGCGCACTAACGTCGGTGAGATTGGGTATGCGTGAAGTTCCGGTGGACCGGATCACTGGGAGTGTTGGCCGTGGTCACGAGTTGAACGCGTCATTCCTTCCCCGACGGGCTCGCAAGGATGACACCGCACGGTTCAAGGGAGTGAAGGATCGTCTTGAGCGTGGCATGCCCATGCCACCCCTAGAGCTTTACAAGTTTGGCTATGACTACTACGTTCTTGACGGCCATCATCGGGTGGCGGCAGCCCGGCAACTCGGCATCCGCGAACTTGAGGCCGAGGTCAGCGAATACTTTTCATCGTCCGATGCGGAGCAGCAGCAGGTGTTCGTGGAACGGAGGGCCTTCGAGCGCCAGACCGGTTTGACGAAGGTGGGCGCGTCACGCGTCGGAACGTATCCGGGTCTCTTGGCCTTGATCTCGGTATCGCCGGATCGGGAGACCCGCCTGCCAGGTGGTGCGACGTCGGGTCAGGCTGCCAGGGAAGCGTGGAGCCGGTGGTACTTCGGGTTCTTTCAGGCGATGCAGCGGTCGATGCGCGCCCAAGGTCTCCACGGTGCCTTCCCCGGCGAGCGTTCGGCAGACATTCTCGTCCGGTTGGCGCAGTTTCGTGAGAGCGAAGCTCGCCTTGGCCAGGAAGTCAGTTGGGAACAGGCGGTCGGCCACTTTGCAGCCGCGTATGGCCGCCGTCCCCGCGGCCGGGGATGGAGCCTCCTTGACCTCGTGCCGGGTGGCCGGGGTTGACCGACCCGCGACCCGCGCGCTCCCCTTCAACGTGGTCCCGTTAGGCGTTCGTACAATCGAGATGCCAAGTGTCGGGTGGGATGGTTGCCGGTTGCCCGGTTGAGGAGAATTGCCGTGGTTACACCGGCCGATATCGCTGAGGCTTCGCGACGTATTGCCGGGCGCGTCCGGGTCACACCTGTGATGAATCTTGAAGACGGGTCGTTCGGATCAGCCGGACACCTCGTGGTCAAGCTCGAATCGCTTCAACGGTCCGGTTCATTCAAGGCGCGTGGCGCGTTCAACCGCATCCTTTCCGGGAACGTGCCCGAATCAGGTGTCATTGCCGCATCTGGTGGCAATCACGGGGCAGCCGTTGCCCTTGCCTCGTTGTCCCTTGGGTTCAGAGCTGAGATCTACGTTCCTGAAGTTGCCTCTCCCTCCAAGGTGGCTCGTCTTGTTGCCTACGGTGCCGACGTCACGATCGTCGGCCAACGGTTCCCGGAAACGTACTTGGCGATGCAGGCGCGGGTCGCCCTCACCGGTGCCTTGATGGTGCATCCCTATGATCAGCCGGAGGTCCTTGCCGGTGCGGGGACCCTTGCGATGGAACTTGAGGGCCAGGTACCCGATGTGGACACGATCCTGGTGGCGGTTGGTGGTGGCGGCCTGATCGGCGGCGTTGCGTCTTGGTTTGGCGGTCGCGTTCGGGTCGTCGGGGTGGAACCGTTTGCGTGCGCGACCCTTCACGATGCCATGAAGGCTGGGATGCCGGTGGATGTCCCGACCGGAGGCATCGCGGTCGACAGTCTCGGTGCCACGCGCATCGGCAGTCTCACCTTTGACACCGCCCGAGAGTTCATCGACCGGGTTGTCCTGATAGAGGATGACGCAATCCGCGACGCGCAATTGCAGGCATGGGACAGCCTTCGGGTTGCTTTGGAACCTGGCGGGGCGGCTGCCCTCGCCGCGATCACTTCGGGGGCGTATGTTCCCAGCGCGGGCGAGCGAGTTGCGATTGTCCTGTGCGGAGGCAACTTCGACCCGTCTTCACTGCACGCCTGACATTCCCTGAAACCGGTCCCGGTCGAAGGGCCCACTCGCATGGCGTGCCCTTGATCCATCGGTACCATCACCCGGCGCAGGATTTACCACGAAAAGAGGATTGGTCCGCTGAAAAGCAACACAGGTTCTCCCCCCTCCCCTGATCGAATCGAGCCTCCCTTGCCAAGTTATCCCCACCGACCAATCATTGCCGCAGATGCGTTGATCCTCAAGCTGACGGCAGCGTTCGGGTGTGCCGGTTTTGCACTTCTGGCGATGCAGTCGTTTTTCCAGGACTGGAACCGCGCACTCGCCGGGCTCATCTATGGGGCCACCCTTGCAGCCTCTTCTGTCGCGTCGATGGTCTACAACCGGTACTTCCGCCACGTGGCAGGCAGCCGGGGTAACCGGAACTGGCGAATGCTGGATCACATTGCCATCTTCCTGCTTATCGCGGGCACGTACACGCCGTTCGCATGGATCGGCTTCCGCGATGGCGGTGGCTACCTTCTACCCCTTGTCTGGGCTCTTGCTGGGATCGGGATCGCCCTGAAGTTCATCCTGAAGTTCAGGTTTCCCATCCTTTTTGTCGCCCTCTACATGGCAATGGGTTGGGTCGTCGTCATCGGCGCCGACCATCTGTTCAGCGATCTCGACCCAGTTGTTCTCGGGCTCCTCGTCGCCGGAGGCGTGATCTACACCGTCGGGGTCCTGTTCCATCTGCTCAAGAATTGGGTCTGGTACTCGGCCGTGTGGCACGGGTTCGTCCTGACTGCTTCAGTCGTCCACTTCGTCGCGATATGGGGGTTCATCCTTCCGGCTGCCTGATACCCGGAATGATGACCACTCGCCATCATCCCGGGCGGCGTACAATCGCCGCGCCGGGTGATCGGCACGGTTGGCTCAATCCTGCCCCGCTCGTGTTGGACAGCAGGATCGGGGTCGGCTGGCACCCCAACCCGTTTCTTCGCTTCTCCGTCACGTCTTGGAGAACAGGTTCCGGATGTCAATCCGATCGGTGCGGAAGTGCCGACGGGAAGCTCGAAGGGTCGTTGCATGGTGCTGTCCCGGCGCGCTGGCGAAGCCCAGGTAGAGAGGCCGGGCGCCGTGGGGCGCGATGCCTCTTCTGGCTACGTAATCCGGGCCGGTTGGGCGACGCGACGCGCCCTGATGCGGCTGGGTGCCATGACCTCTAGCCTGGCATTGCTGCCCGCAGTCATGGGTGCCTCGGCGTGTGGGCGACAGGTCGAGAAAGTACCGGTCACTCTCAAGTGGTACTCCTGGGGGCCTGAACTTCCCTTGCCGTTCACGGCCGGTCCCGGGATCAACAACCGACTTAACTGGAATCAGGTGGCTGGTCAGTTTGCCTCCGCGGCGGCGTCGGCAGGTGGTGCGGTACCGACACCGGGAACTGGCAACCCCACGCCCGTACCGACCGACAAGCTGCTTGAACAGCAGATTTCCACTTTCACGAGTGAGCGTGAAGATGTGAATGTCACGATCATGACCGAGCGGTTTGATCGGTACAACGACAAGCTCATGGCATTCGCGGCGTCTGGTCAGATGCCCGACGTGGTTGTCTACGACGGGCCAAACGCCCTGCCACTACTCAAGGCCGGAGCGTTCTACCCCCTGCAGCGCTTGCAAGGGGCGTCTGGTCGAGCGTTTCTCGCCGATTATCAGCCGGGCTACCTCGATGCCAGCGCCTTCCGTGGCCGATTGTTCGGACTGCCCTACCAAGCTCGCCAGTTGGTCCTGTATGTCAACAAGTCGGCGTTTTCCGGGCTATCGCTTCCTCCCGCAACCTGGGGAAGTCCCGATTGGACGTGGGGCCACTTCCTGGAAAAGGCGAGCCAGTTGACGCAACGCGGGTCGGGCGGGGGTTTCCGCCAGTTCGGCACGCTGGTGACCGGCCGGCCATTCTGGGCGTCACTCATCCGTCAGAACGGGGCATCGGAGTTCACCCGGGAAGTTTCGCGTTCTCGATATGCCGAGGCCGGGGTGCATGAAGCCCTGCAATGGGCGTCTGATCTGGTGTGGCGGTATGGCGTCGCCCCGAATGAGCAGCAGAACCCCAATGGGCAGTCCTACACGTTTGATGGGGGCCAGATTGCCATGTGGATCTGGTACCAACACTCACTTCCCCTGCTGTCGACCCGAAACCTCGGTTTTGATTGGGACGTGTTCCCACTTCCATCGTCGAAGCAGTCCGCGACATACGCCGACTGGTCGTTCATCTCGATTGGCGCATCGACGGCAAATGTCGATCAGGCCTGGGACCTTGCGAGGTATCTCGCCGGGCCGGAGGGAGACCAGAGGGCACTGCGGACCGGGATTGCTTCGCCGATCATCCGCGGTTCCGAGCCGCGCTTCATGACCGGAGCCGCTGCGACGAGGAACCGAGCCGCTGCGATCCAAGCGGCGCAACAGGTCATTGCTGTCCGGCCACTGCACGAATCCTGGGAACAATTGACCGGGTTGATCGACTACTACCTGCGACCGGTGTGGACCGGCCAGGAACGGGCGTCGTATGCAACCAGGGATCTTGCACGGGCCCTCGACGCGGTACTCGGTGGGATTGGACAGGGTGGCCCGGCAATCGGCAATGCGCCTGAGCCACCCCTGCCACGTCCCACC
>BJHB01000223.1:0-5564 GCA_014191415.1 Chloroflexota bacterium | reverse complement strand
GCGTGAGATCGTGCCGTCTGATCCACCACTACCTCCTCAGAGACCCCATCCCAAGGCCACCACGTATGTGCCTCAGGGCATGGAGATCGTCATGGACCTCCCGGGTGGTGGTGGCATCGGCGACCCGCGCGGGCGTGATCCCGAACAAATCGCCGCCGACCTCCGCGACGGGTACGTCACTGAGCCTGAGTGATTCGGAAGGTGGTTCATCCCCGGCCGGTTGTGCTGATCCCGGCGACTTGACGTGCGGTTGATCTCAACCTGACGGGACGTGGGAGAACCTGCCGGCAATGGCACCGGCGATCCCAAGGGAGGACAATCGTGGGTACTCGGGTGGACTGCTAGAGAAAGCAGGGGCATGCCTGATCGCACGACCACCTGCTAGATGAGACCGATATGACACCACGGCTCACTGGCGATGCTACGTGTTTCGGGTATTGTGATCGTGGAAACAGATCATCACCGCTCGCCCGATTGAACCCTTGCAACCGGGGAATGGGTGCAATTTGGACACGGATCACCAATAGTGCCGGAAACCCTCGACCAACCCGGGAATGACACCTTCGTGGAGGCTCTCCACGATGTCCTCGTGCACCTTCACGACCAGACCGTCCTGCAGTCCCACCCGTTCGCGACCATCGCTGTTGACGCACGGGACCGGCGTAACCGGCGCAAAGGTCGAGGCAATCTTTCTGACCGCATGTCCCCGGAGATTCCCGCCGCTGTCCTCGCGCAGGACATCTATGACGCACTGATCAGTCTCCAACCCCGGACACCACGCCCCTCGGATCGCCAAGTTCCAAGCCTGTTGCCACTCCGGGCTGATGGGGTGGATCCTTCCGGGGCGCCCCTGCCTGCCCATCAGACCGAATCCCCATCCCCAGACGCTACCAAGCGGTCCTCCCCGGTGGTCGCTCGGGCGCACCGTCGCGCCGAAGCCTTGCGCCTGCGGTATGTCAACGGATTGCCGGTTGCCACAATCCAGGCACGCCTCAGCATCTCGCGCAGCGAGTACTTCCGGAAACACCGAGAAGGGCTGGATGCCCTTGCATCGATCCTGCGTCGACGGTGGGGGACGGAAGCCGTGAACGCCTTTGTGGCACGCACTGCCGGAGTGGATGCGCACGAGGGACCAATGATCGCTTCCACCGTGAAGAACGCGGGGCGATTGCACGTGCCTACCCGGTTCATCGGGCGGGAAACCGATCTTGCAATCCTGAAGGACGTCGTGCAGTCGGCACCCCTCACGACCATCGTAGGGCCTCCCGGTGCCGGCAAGACCAGGCTTGCGATCGAACTCGCCCGCCACGTGCGCGAATCGTTCCCGGATGGTGTCGTGGTGGTGACGCTGGCGGACCTGACGGATCAGTCGCTTGTCCTTCCGGCCATCGCCCGGTCGGTCGGGCTCTTTGACGTACCAGCGACCGACCTTTCGTCGGCACTTGCCAACTTCCTCGCCGGACAGCGCCGTCTCCTGATCCTGGACAACTTCGAACACGTCATCGATGCCTCGCAGGATGTCTCCCATCTCGTGAGCAGTGCGCCTGACGTTGCGATCCTCGTCACCAGCCGGACACCTCTGGGTGTTGCCTCCGAACAGCGGTACCCGCTTGAACCACTCCCCGTCCCTGCTGCCGGAACGACAGATGGCGACAGTGCACCCATCCAAGCCAACCCGGCGGTGCAACTCTTCATCGACCGTGCGCGGGCTATCCAGCCGGGCTTTCCCGCAACCACCCAGGACCTCGATGCCACGGTTGCCATTTGCCGCCTGCTTGACGGGTTGCCGTTGGCGATTGAACTGGCCTCTGCCCGACTGGGCAGCCTGACCGCACCGACCATTCTGTCCCGTCTGACCGAACGCCCGGACGAACGCCTATCCCTCCTCAGGACCGAATCGCGCGATGGGATTGTCCGTCACCAGACCCTCCGTCATGCCATCCAGTGGAGCCAGAGCCTGTTGCATCCCACCGAAGTCCGACTCCTGGCCGACATGAGTGTCCTCGTCGGAGGCGCATCCCTGGACGCAATCCTTGCCATCGTCTCTCCGGACCCCGCCGGTCTGCCTCCTCCATCTGCGGGGCGCTTTCCTGAAGATGGGAGGGGACTGTCGGCGATGCGTCCCATACTGGAAGCGCCATCATCCGTTGACGTCCTCAACCGACTGGGATCACTCGTCGAGAACAGTCTGGTTCGCCGGCAATCGTTTCCGGATGGTGAGACGCGCTTCACGATGCTGGAGACCATCCGCGCGTACGGAATGGAGTTGCTGAAAGCGCGTGGAGACACCGGTGACATCCGCCGCCGGCATGCGTCGTATTACTCACGTCTCGCGGCTGAGGTGGCCCCGGCAATGCGCGGGATTGTTGCCGACCAGTTACTGAAGCGTCTTGACGCGGAATTGCCGAACATCCGTGAGGCACTTCAGTTTCTCTCGGAGTCCGGGGAGGTCGCCGATGCACTCTCCCTTCTGGTGCACCTCGAGTACTTCTGGTGGCTTCAGGGATATCGTCTTGAGGGTCTGACGTGGTTGCTCCGGCTACTCGAAGCGAACGGGCAGGGCATCTCCCATGCCGAAATCGCCGGTGACCAGCTCGCCAGTGCCTTGACGATGGCCGGGCACCTCTGTGCCCTAAGCGGTGATGATGTCGGGGCTGGGGTCTACCTAGCCGATGCAATCACCTTGGCCCGCGTTCATGGTCCGGTTCGCAGTGAAACGGATGCCTTGCACCACCTGGCCGTCCTGGCCCGTGCCCGGGGTGACGATGATCGTGCTTCCGAATACTGGATCGATGCGTCCCGCAGGGCCGGGGCCAACAAACTCACCTACCGCCAGGGCATCTCTTTTTGGCACCTCGGGCTTCTGGCATGCGACCGTCTCGACTATGTCAGTGCCACCCAGTGGCTATCGGAAGCGCGGTCGGTCTTCGAGGCGAATGCGATGCCCATTGGCCGTGCCCTTGTGCAGTTCACCGAAGGCGCGGCCGAGATGGTCGCCGGAAACTTGCTGGTTGCCCGAGGCCTGATTGAGGGTTCCATTCGCGACCTCACTACCTATGGAAGCAGCACTGGTGTGATGTATGCCACCGGCACTCTTGCGGAACTGGAATTCCTGGAAGGAAACGCCGCTCTCGCCCTGGATGCTGCCGAACGCAGCAGTTATCAGATGCGGCAACTGGGACAGGAACGAGGCATGTCCCGCAACCTGATTACCCTTGGCCATGCCGCGATTGGCGTCGGTGACTACTCCCGTGCGCGCCGTGCCTATCTGGACGCCCTGCGCCGGTCACTGCCGGCCGAACGACTCCCGGTGATTGGGGCGGCCATGCTTGGAATGGCAAGCCTCACGTCGGGCACGCAGGAAGACGACCGACAGAAATGGACCTCCCCGACCAATCTGCCAACGTCGCGTACCTGCCTTGAGGCCGCACAAGTCCTGTACCGGACCGTGCGACGGCCTTTGGCACTGGTTGAACGCAAGCACGCCAAGGACACCGGGCTTGTGTTCCCTGATCCCGCTTCCGCATCGGTCACCCCCACACCAGCTCCCTGGTTTACTGAAGGAGATGTACTCCGCCCGGGCGTACCGGTCGACGAGCATCCCCTGCCGGATCTCAAGACCGTCCTGACCCTCGCGCGATCGCTGGCGGCAACCATTGGGCAACGGGGAACTGTCTAGCCGGGCATGGTTTATGCACCTGCAATCCTGGCTAGATCGGGGCCAACAGGGTGGAAAGGGGTGCGGTTACAACGTGACCGTCACGCCGGGAAAGGCCCGGCGCAATCCATCCGCCCATTCCCCGAGAATGAAGGCGGCATCTGCGTCATCCTCACGCGATGCTTCGGTGGTGTGATCTCCCGAACAGGCGCCGACCCGCTCCCGGACACTGACGCACGAGAGACTGTGGCGGGACAGGATGGCCGCCCACTTCGCGTTCACCATCATCGCAGTCTGGGTGCCACAACACGCGACGGCAGCAAAGACTGCCCGGCGCGAGACGATCACGTTGGCGTTGACCGCCGATGCGTCGAGGATCACCTCGGGGGTTACCGCGAGGCAGAGATGAATGCCCCGCACCTGCGTCTCCGCCACTTCCCAATCAATCACCGCACCGCGCCGTGCAGATGCGCTATCGGCTTCATCGGTTGATGATGCATCGGTGTCGCCCCGCCCCGCCCCGCCTGGATCATGTGCGCTCCCCTGACCCACGCACGCCTCAATAGGGTGTGCGTCGATCCAGGCCCGGATGTCATCCACCCGGCACCCAAGCCCGGACGATGGTCGGCGGTCGGCAACATCGTTCCGCCGACGCAATGGACCCGTTGCAAGCCCAGCATCGGCACGGTCTGAAGCATCATCGACACCACTGCGTTGCCAGTCCGAAGGCGGACAATCCGGGGCAGGGGAATCCGGAACCCAACGGGGTGCACGGCCAGTCTCCGGGACAATCGGTATGGAACTGGTTCGCCATTCCCTGGCGCGATCTCCGTAGTTGCTCACCATCGCCCCCCGACGACCCGGGCGCACTGACCTTGCGCACGCCTGGCAGTGCTTCACTCAGGAAGTCACTGTGAACCGGTTTCTACGAGTGTAGCCGGGTTCAGGGTGTTTCGGGGGCAACGGCGAAGCTCTTCCCGGTCGGAAATCCCAGCGGTTTGCTGTGCCATGATGGTGCCGTGCCCCGTGGGATGCTTCCGAACCGCCCGGATCTGCCAAGAACCTCGCCTTACCCCGTCACGGATGACCCGTCGGGGGCCACAACAGTTCGAGGGCGGACACCGATTCCCATGGACCTGAGGCGTGTCATCGCGGTTGACTGGTCCGGGGCCATTCACGGCGGTCACCGCAAGATCTGGATTGCCGAGGCCATCGACGGAGTCGTGGTGCGCCTTGAAAATGGTCGCACCCGCGAAGCGGTGTTCGACCACCTGATCACCCTCGCGTCCAATGATCCGCGTTTCGTGGTCGGGTTCGACTTCGCCTTCGGAATGCCGGCTTGGTTCGCGCGTGACCGGAACATTCCCACCATCGCCGACCTGTGGCGACATGTTGGTGCAAACGGCGAATCGTGGTTGGCGTCATGCGACCGGCCGTTCTGGGGCAAACCCGGCAAGCATCGTCCTGCCGATACCCCGGACCAATTGCGTTGCACCGACCGTGCAATCCCCTCGATTGGTGGGTCGCAACCCAAGTCCGTCTTCCAGATTGGTGGTGCCGGCGCGGTGGGAACCGGGTCGCTGCGGGGCATGCCCGGACTGGCCACCCTCCATGACGCCGGGTTCTCGGTGTGGCCATTCGACCCACCGGCATGGCCTCGTGTCATCGAGATCTACCCCCGATGCTTCACGGGACCAGTCGTGAAGAGTGATCCACACGCGCGCAATGTGTGGCTTGCGACTCACGCCTCGCCTAACCCCCGATTGCAAGATGCTGCGTCTGGCCTGGCCCATCACCTCGGTGTCCCATGCTTCCGGCCAGATATCGAAAGCCTTGCCAGGGATTCCGAGCATGCGTTCGACGCTGCCATATCGGCCGCGGCCATGTGGACATATCGCGCCAGCCT
>BJHB01000222.1:0-5566 GCA_014191415.1 Chloroflexota bacterium | reverse complement strand
CTTCCAGAACCCCTGCAACCCTTGAAGTTTGTATCGGGTGAACTCGAAGTTTTTACGCCCCGGACTATGGCTTCGGTTGACCAGTTCACGGCGCACTTGGAGCTTGTCCGCCTGCGAGGTTGGGCAATCGACGATGAGGAAGTCTCTATCGGCCTTCGATGCGTTGCTGCGCCAGTCCATAACAGCGCGCGTGAAGTTGTTGCATCCCTCGGTATATCCGGGCCGGTGAACCGCGTAACTCTCGAGGCGGCTCAGGACCTCGCTCAGCGTGCAATAGCGAGCGCAAACGAACTCTCGAGCCTGTTCGGGTGGGTGCCTATGAGTGGTTCAAATGGCCCGGCGGGAACTGTAGGGGTCACAGGCGACTGAGGTACCCGGAAGTCTGACGATCCTTTACCTGGGACACGAAACCGCAATTTCCTGCGTGGCTCGCAGCGATACCGTGTTTTTTCAAGTTCTGTGCCAACGTACACTGATGGCATCATGTCGACCTTCTGGGAGCCTCCGCCCCTTCTCGCGATCGGTGCGGTCGTCGGAAGCGTGATCCTTGCGTATGCCGTCGGGTTTGCGACCGCCCCGGCCCCGTCAGCTTCTATTGACGCGTCTGACAGTGATGATCATTCGGCGGGGATACTGCGGGACGACGCAAGTTCCCCAGATCTTGGGGAACCCCCTATTCCTCATGCTGAGACCCTGCCGATAGAGGCTCAGGCTGACCCAAGTCCGGAGTCTCTAGACCCGCGATCGGCTACGAAGTCTTGACTTCGCTAATTGGGGGAGGTAATCCTTGACAGGATCGCGAGGGGGCGTTGAGCCCGTTGATGATGACCGCTATCGGGTCAGATTTGGCAAGCCGATCGAGGCAGAGGTCGCCTTGATGTACTTCGGGTTCTATCCGGATGTTCGCCTTTTCTGGAAGGATGGCCGGGTGGTGTCCGTGGTTGCGCCCTCCCGGATTTACGAGCAGATCCTTGCCGATTTCGCCGGAGACGACACAGACTCCCCTGACGCTTCAGAACGGATCAACCGCGCCGTCCTTGACGATCAGGAGTGAACCCCATCGCTCGTGTCTTGCCAGTCGACGGATTGACTTGGCTTGGGGATGCGAGTTAGATCCGGCTCTCTACGTTCACCGGCAGGCCCGACTTGGCCGATTTTAGGCCCGCCAGGAGGACCTCGGTCACGTGACGAGCGAACCGAGCGTTCGACACCGGGGGCTGATGCCCAGCCGTAATGCAGTCAATCAAGTGCTCGTGCACGTTACCGGTGGCGAATGGCGCGACGTCGACAACTGATGGTGTCGCCGGAATGTCCTCGCGCGTGTAGGAACCCGGCGTCCACTTCGTGAGTGGGTTTCCAGCATGTCCCGGGGCACCGAGCTTTCCTTGGGTTCCATGGACGTGGAGGAAGTTTGTGCGTGCTGGATCGCACCATCCGGTCTCCATCGTACCGAGGGCCCCGCTGGTGAACTCAAGCAGGAGGGTCGCGGTGTCCTCAAGTTGGGTTGGCTTGTCAAAGGTTGACGTGCGACCGAAAACACGCCCGACGGAGCCCCCGACGGCAATCAGCTGGGACGTTGCGTAGACACCCATGTCAAAGAGGGCACCAACCGACGCCTGAGCGGCATCGAAGAACCAGAGATCGTTACCAGTTTCCTCGAAGGCATCGCGAACCTCTGAGTAGTACACCTCAGGTCCGCCGTGTGACGAACGACCACTTGCGCCGGAGACCCGGCCGATTTCGCCCATTGCAATCTGGTCACGCGCAGCGTAGATGGCCGGGGCAAAGTGTGGCATTGCCAAGGTCACGACGCCCCGTTCAAAGGCGTCGTCGGCGGCTTCGACGAAGCGGTGGGCGTCGTCGAGTTGATCACAGAGCGGCTTCTGCATGAGTAGGTGCTTGCCCGCAGCAAGCACGGCAAGCCCAGCGGGTACGTGCATCGGATGAGGCAGCGCAACGATCACCGCATCAATCTCAGGATCATTAAGCACGTCATGCCAATCATGGGACCAATGCGGGATTGACCACCTATCGGCAAGGATCCGCAAACGGGCTTCCGACCGACCTGTGATGCGCTTGACTGTCGCATCGGGCATGCCGTGGATCTGGGGAAGATGGAGCTTGTTCGCGATCCCGCCCGCGCCAATCACGCCGAATGTGACCATGATTTCTCTCCAATTGCCGAATATTGTGGTCGATTACCTTTAAGAGACAAGGCGTCCGTCATCGCGGTGCCGAGTGCATGCAATAACCGATCTGGTTCCTATGCCTCGGTGATGGTGACTTTGGTGCCGGAAGAAACCTGATTGAATGCCTTCGCGTCACCGACGACTTTGCCGACGATGTTCACCGGCGATGCCGGTCTTATCTCGTCCCCACGGCTCATCGGGGTAGGTCCGTAAAATATGCAGAACGCGTTGCCGGGAGGCCAGTATCCAAGATCCCCCAGACCTACCGTCGCCTTCGCGTTCTCCTCGTCACGGTGAACCGGAATGGCGAAGTAAATCTCGTCGCCCCAGATGTTGGCTCGGGCCGTGATCGGCAACGCATCCCATATTTCGGACGCGGTTGCCGTCTCGTTCAGTGTCGCGTCCATCGTCACGTTGCCGGCGGTGATAAGAATGATTCGTGGCATGGTGGGTTCCTGGCGCAAGCAACCCCTCAGGAGACCTTGCGGGGTTCCGTTGGAATTTGGACAGACGAGGCGATTGGTCTACCGGTTCAGCCGAGGCCCTGCGCGACAACTGCGTCCTTGTTCACGGGCGTCTTCGGTGCCTTGTGCGACAACACATTGATGATGTTGTCTGCGGCGAGTTCACTCATGTTGTCTCGCGTCTGCATCGAGGCACTCGCGATGTGGGGCACTATCAGGCAGTTGTCGAGGGTAAGCAAAGGATCGTCCATGTGGATCGGTTCGGGCGATGTCACGTCGAGACCTGCCGCCCAAATCGTCCCGTTGTGCAAGGCGTCGTAAAGTGCCTTCGGGTCGACGATCGCGCCACGAGCACTATTGATCAGGATGGCCGTTGGCTTCATCATCTTGAGGCGGTCAGCGTTGATCAAGTGGTGCGTCTCGGGCATGTACGGAGTGTGGACGCTCACGAAGTCGGCTTGGTGGAGGACTTCCTCCACGGAACTGGCGTAGTGGTAGCCGTACTTCTCTTCCAGATCCTGGCGTCGGTAGGCGTCGTAGTAGACGACCTTCATCTCAAACCCCGAGGCCCGGCGGGCCATCGCTGCACCAATTCTGCCGACGCCGATTAGCCCGAGGGTCGCGTGATGGATGTCCTGTCCCCGGAACAAGAGGGGTCCCCAGGTGGTCCACTTGCCATCGTGCACGTATTTCTGCGCCTGAGGAAGCATTCGGGCAGTTGACATCAAAAGCGCCCATGCGAGGTCCGCGGTCGTATCGGTAAGCACTTCTGGCGTGTTCGTGCCGATGACGTGTCGCTGGGTCATTTCGCCAACGACGAAGTTATCGAATCCGACCGCCAGATTTGCGACAACCTTGAGTCGGGGGCCCGCCGCTTCAAGGAGTTCGCCGTCGATTCGTTCGGTAAGGAGTGACAGGATTGCGTCAGCGTCCTTGACTTTCTCCAGAAGAGTGGCACGGGGAATAACCTCATCGGAATGCCATTGGTCAATTTCCCAACCGGTCGCACGTAACTTGGCTGGTCCGATGTCGGGGATGTTCCGTGTGATGAAGACCCTCATGTGATGCGTTCCTCTTTCGGAAAGGTGCGACGTTGCCGCTCGTGCCTGACGGCGGCTGTGGCGCGAACTGCTGGGCGTAACTTACTTGACCTTGCCTAGCGCGTGCTGCGCGCCGAGCCTGCGCCACCAACGCTCTCTCATGCTGGAAAAGCAGTGTTTTGCTCAGTCTCAGCTGAACTTTGCTTTCCGACCCGTTCCACTTTTTCGAATGTCGCGCGATGATTCCTCTACCGGTCTGGCCTCGTGGAAATTTCACTCGGTCGAAAGGCGCAAATATGGCTAGTCAACCAATTGTTCACGTCACACCTCAGACGGGCACGGTTCCGAAATAGCGGTCACCGAAGTCGCCAAGTCCTGGCATGATGAATTTCCGGTCATTCAGGCCACGGTCAAGGGTTGCCGTGTAGATCGCGCAGTCAGGAACCCGTTCATGAACCGCACGTACTCATTCTGGCGCTGCGACCGCGCAAATGAGGCGGACGTCACGGGCTCCGTCGGCCTTGGCAATCTCCAGGCTCGCCAAGGCCGATCCGCCAGTGGCAAGCATCGGCTCGAGGATCATCACGGCCGCGTTATCAATCGGCGTAGGCAGTTTTCTGTAATAACCGCGGGGGATTGCGGTGTGTTCATCGCGTTCAAGTCCCACGAACCCAACGCGTGCGTCAGGGAACATGTCCGTGGCGGTATCTAGCATTGCAAGGCCAGACCGGAGAACCGGAACAAGGACGATCGGGCGTCCGATCCGGTTGACGGTCGTGGCCTCGAGGGGTGTTTCGATACGATTGCCAACCAACGGCAAGTCACGCGTTGCTTCGAAGAGCAGGAGTTGCGTTAGCAAACGCGCTGCTCGACGGAAATCAGCGGTCGTGGTTTCAATGTCACGCAGCCGTGCGAGGCAATCTTCGACTAATGGATGCGCTACGACGGTCAGGCGTGGAGTGGTGGTAGTGGTCGCGTTCACAAGGTCAGGATACTGGCGAAGGTTCGTCCGGTGGCCTCACGTGCCGTGGTGACCTTTCCCGGGCACCCGCTGGAAAAGAGCGATGCGAACCCCATCGGGGTCGAGGCAATACACGTTTCGCGCCCCGGCATTTACCCCTGAGGTCAGTGTCACCGGTCCAGAAAGGAACCGGACACCAAGCCCGGTCAGGTGGGTGGAGACCGCGTCGAGATCAGTGACGTCAAACGTGAGGTGAACGGCTCCAGGGTTCGCAGTCTGGACATCTAGGGGTTCACCATGAGGTACCAGAACCTCGATCAATTCGAGCACTGGTTCGGTGGTCCCGTTTGGACGGAGGAACGCCATGCGGATGTGGGTCCGCTCATACCCCAGGATGAGACCAAGGTCCGCACTGTCGCGCTCCTGTCGCCCGAGGAGTTCGAACCCAAGGAGTTCTTGGTAAAAGTGGAGGCTGTTCTCCAGGTTCCGTACGGTAATCCCGATATGGTTCCAACCACCAATGGCGGGGGCGAACTCCGAATGGTTTCCTTGCATCGCGTTGGCATTCTAACCCGAGAGCTTTGGGGCCAACTCGGCTCCATTGCTCGCTTGGTCGCGTGCCTTCCTGTCGGGGTGGCCCCCGTTTTCTCGGACACGGGCAGGGGCGCTTCGTGAGTTTCCGGATACCCATCCTCCGCGTTGCGCTGACAATCGTGGCAACCGCACCCATTTGGTTGGTCGGATACATCGTTCGTCCAAACCTCTGGGAGACTGACGACGGTAGCCCCCATCTGTTCCGCACGCTCGTGATGTTGGAGGCCCAGTCTCGCTACCTGGGCTTCCCTCGCTGGGTCCCGGACTTCTTCCTCGGCTACGGATACCCAGTCTTCAATTACTACGCGTCGATGACGT
>BJHB01000221.1:0-5566 GCA_014191415.1 Chloroflexota bacterium | reverse complement strand
CGCTGGCCATACGATCATGGATCATCATGGTTGCGTGCTGACGCTTCAGTGAAGGTCCGCAATCCCGAGAACAGCGGAAGCGTGCGCCGTGGAGCGCGGTGTGTGCCTGGTCGTGCATCCAAAGCACTTGCAAAGGAAAGGCACGAGATTTCATGATGGGGGTGTGAGTTGCAAAACCTACCTGGAAGCTGGGTTTCGCGTCCGTGCTTGTGCAGTAGCGTCCGGCAGACATCCTTCTAACGGTTCTGGAACCGGTCCCCGGCATTGATCCGATCGACGTACAAAGAAGTGGACCCACCGGTTGAAGTGCTTCACCCTGATCGGCGCGTTTCGGTGCCGGGCACGCGCTGGCGCCAAAGTTCGCTCAGGTGCCAGTCTGGCGAAAAGGTCAAGGTTTGTCGACTTCGTGAAACTCTGACCCTCTCAAGGCAGTGCGTCTTGTGCCTGTCGGTCAGTCATCAGGTACGGGATGTTGGGGGTCGGAAGACACCTGACCCTCCCTCATCGACCGCATTCGACTGGGAACTCCTGGAACCACACGACCAACGTGGTATCGCCTGCCTCCCGTGGCCAGGCGCGACTAGGATGATGCAATCGCCTCGATCCGTTCGCGGCTCAGGGCACCGGCTGCAATGACAATGCGATGGTGCAAAGTGAACGTTTCGCCGGGAAGCAAAATGTGCTCCTGGTCGAAGACGGGAGCGAAAGACGCCACGGGTGTGTAGGTGGTGCGGACAAACCATTTTGTCGGGTACCGGAAGCTATCGGGCTGATTGATGAAGATCATCGTCGAGGCCGCCTCCGTGCCGTCGTGAAGCCCCACGTATGCCAACCAAGGGGCGGCGACACCCATCATTGCCTCACCAGAGGCGCCATCTGGACCGATGACGGTACCGCCCTTGTCAGCGAAGTCCCGGGGCCCTCGCCAAAACAGGCCACCGTAGCCAGCCATTGGCCGCCCGTGGGTCGTTGGTGACCCGAACTCAAGTGGTGCATTACGGATGTTGGTAATGGCAGTCCTGAAGCGAAGCGACCACCATCCCGCGGTGGTGTCAAGCCCGTCGACATCAATCGTCCGGCGCTCTGAGACCCACGCCTCTCCGTGACTGTTGCGCCAAATGACGTCGTGGTCAATGCGGGCGAGAGCAACTCCGATGCCTGGTTGTCCTGCCACACCCAGCGCATGCCAGGATTGGTGATCCATGCGCCCTACCTCGGGGAGTTTCACGTACCCGGTGCCGTGCACGTAGGTGTTGCCTCCCCAGAAGTTTTCGCCGGAAAGGTGGGCAATGGTCATCTGGATGCCCTTGTGCCAAAGATGATCGTGAGGCCGGTACGTTGTGACCACTTCTCCTGCTAGCGTCCGAACTGGGTGAAGGTAGGGTTTTGGACCTTCGAAATCGCTACTCACCGGCTTGTACACGTACTCGAACAAGTCGACGCTGCCGGTGGATGCGGTCGCAGGGGCCGTGATGATCACTCGGTCATCATGGTGGTGGGTCATTTGCAAATGCGGCCTGTTGGTCATTCAACTATCTCTTGTTGGGTGGAGTGAATCGGCGAAGCGTCAATTCGGAGCGCGCGTCGGATCAAATGCATCCTGAATCTACGGCCACTTGGTGATGCCGAACGACTTTCCTGATCCAGATAAGCAGCGTCAAAAACGCCGATGGCACCGGAGACGATTGTCACCGATGCCATCTTGTGTCGCCAGTAAGCCCATGCTAAGGGATTAGCGCTTCTTGGCAGCCATCCAAGTGTCGACCTGCTTCTGCATCTCGGTACGGATGCGATCGATTCCGGCTTCCTGAAGCGCCTTGTTGAGCGCTGGGACCTGGGTCATTGGGTCCACGATTCCGAACGTGAGTGGTTCGCCGAACTCTTTCGCGACTGCAGCGCAGGCGGCGCGCTCAGTGTCGACCGCCTTGCCGTCGAACGTGAATCCGAGAAGTGGTGACGGCCGGGCGTTGCGGTTGAGATCGGCTGTCGCTGGCCACGCACCAACTTGTGACTTGGCAGTGTAGTACGAGTTGAACACGTTCCCGAACTGCCAGTCGGTGTTCGGGTTGTACCCTGTATCAGCGTAGTTTGCCTTGCCTCCCGCTGGACGAATCAGGAGACTTGCCTTGTCGTCCCACTCCCAGTGAACGCCCTCGATGCCCTTGCAAAGGGTGTTGTAGAACTTGACATCGCTGTTGAGGAGTTCAAGGAACTTGACCGCAGCTTCCGGGTTTGCGGATAGGGAGTTGACGCCAGTCATGGTTGCAGTGGAACCGGCGGTCGTGAGCAGTGGTTCGGCGATGGCGACCGAGATGACGTCATGTCCCCAACGCGCCTTGATCTCGGCATCGCCACCCGGCTTGACCACGCCGCTCATCAACATCGTGCTCAGACCCGCTTTCCAGGCGTCCTGTTGCTCCGACGACGTCTTTGGCTCGCTCGGTGTGTAGCCCAGTTCGTTCCATTGACGGATCGTCAACGCGGCCCGTGAATACTCCAAGGTGTCCGAGTAGAGGCCGACCTTCCCCGCAGTGTCGGTGCTTTTGACAACAAGCCCACTATCAACGACGTCGTAGCCAAACGTTTCCGTCGCGTTGATGTTCGCCGCGACGGTTACGTACTGGAAGCCGCCCTTCTTTGAGTCGATGTACTTCTTCACCTCGGCCATGATCGGGCCGATGTCGTCATAACTCTTCAGCGCCCTGAATGCGTCTTCAACCCCCGCGTCCTTCGCAACGTCGGCACGGATGTACGGTCCGAACGGCTTGACGAAAATCTGCTGGTTGATCGCACCGTAGATGCTGCCCCCAACTCTGGCGGCATCCCACGTTTCCGGCGTCATGCTTCCCCAAAGGATTGGGGCGAGGTCAGGGAGGAGCTTTTCCAATTTGAGGAGATACTCCTGCCGGATATTGGTGTAGTAATTGTTGATCCACGGCGCGGTGTAGTAAAGGTCATGCTTCTCACCGGCAGCGTTCGCGAGGGAAATCTTCTGGTCGAAGGTTCCCCAGTCAAAGGTGACGAGCTTGACGGTTGCTGAAATTCGCTCCATCGCCAATGCGCTGAGCGCCTTTTCGACGTCCGGAAGGGCCTTCTGGTCACTGCTTCCGGCGTAGATGTACGTCAGCACAGGGCTGGAGGCTGGAGTTCGCGACGAGGCCTGGGCAATTGAATGTGTCCCGAGCGATTGCACTCCGGCAAGTACCCCGACCCCAACCTGAGTTGCGGTGCGTAGTAGTGAACGACGTCCTAGACGAGCCATTTATTAGTTCCCCCTGTGTTCATCCGACCGAATGACTGGTGTAATTCTAGCTGGGGCGTGAGAGCAGTGGCCTCCTTTTGAAGAGATACTCACCCTGGACCTATTTGAACGCGCCAAGTGTGACCCCGCGGACGAGGTATTTTTGGAAAAACAGGAACAGGATTGACGCTGGGCCGGTTGCAAGGACAGCCATCGCCATTCGAGCCGTTTCGGTCGGCAGTTTCTGTGTACCAATCTGGCCTACTTGCTCTTGCAGTGCCATTGCCTGGGCATTGCTCTGGATGATGTAGAGCAAGTATTGCAATGGGTACAGGTCAGGTGACCGGATGAAGTAGAGCGCGGTGGTCCAATCATTCCAGTAGTTGAGCGCGATGAACAGGGCGATGGTGGCAAGTGCGGGCCTCGCAAGGGGCACGGCAATCTGCCAGAAGATTGTCCATTCGCCTGCTCCGTCCACCCGGGCTGCCTCGAACAGCTCGTCAGGCAAACCCGAAAAGTAGGTTCGAAGGATTAGGACGTAATACGCACCAACGAGATGAGGGAGCAGAAGTGCGAGGATTGTATTTTGCACATTTAAATACTGAGTCATGAGGATGTAGTACGGCACCAATCCGCCGTTGAAAAGCATGGTAAAGAACACCATGAACGAGATTGGTGTCCGGAGGATGAAGTCGCGACGTGAAAGCGGGTAGGCAAGCAGGGCGATCATGGACACGCCCAGAACCGTTCCGACTAGCGTGATTCCAGTGGTCACGGCATAGGCGCGGAGGATTACGGTCGGTTTGTTGAATATTGCCAAGTAGGCTTCAACACTGAATTGTGACGGGATGATCGAGTAGCCGTTGCGCGCCAATGCAATCTCGTCCGTAAATGATGACGCGACAACCAGAAGTAGCGGGAAAAGGCAAAGCATCGCAAGGCACGCGACAGCGATGTGGACGACTACGGTGGGCGCGTCAAAACCCCGCCGGCTGGGCAATCGCAGTGAGGGACGAGCGTCGGAAGGGCTGGCCACGGTCATTTTCCAGTCAACCTCAGAACAGGGCGAGCGACTCGTTGCGTGACCGTTCGATCCGCCTGACGACGGCGTTCGCGACGATCACCAGTATGAAGCCCACGAATGACTGATAGAACTGCGCCGCGCCCGCCAGCGAAATTGGCTTGGTGACGATTAGCGACCGATAGATGTACGTGTCCAAAACATCGGTTACTGGATAAAGCAACTGCTGGTCCCGCGTGACCTGGAAGAAGAGACCGAAGTCGGCGTTCAGGACGTACGCCAGCGCGAGCAACATGTTGATTATCACGAGTGGTAGAAGGATAGGGAAGGTGATGTACCTGAACTGCTGCCATCGGCTGGCGCCATCGATTCGGGCCGCTTCATACAACTGCGTGTCGATGGCGATCATGCCCGAGAGATAGATCAGGCTGCTCAGTCCGACGCCGTGCCAAAGGCTGACCGCCAGAAGAATGAACGGCCATGGTTCGGTCGTCCGGTACCAGGACAGTGGCGCGATGCCAAGTTGCTTGAGCACGCTGTTCACAACGCCGGTGTCGGCTGCCAAGAGCGCGTAGACGAAGTACGAAACGACGACCCAAGAGATGAACCGGGGCAACAAGATCAAGGTCTGGTAATAGCGTGTAAATCGGCTCGCGTAGATTTCGAACAGCAACCACGCTACCGAAAGCGACACGACCAACCCGACGCTGATGAACATTGCGTTGAGAAGGATCGTATTCCTTGTGGCTCTAATGGCGGTGTCGGTGGAGAACAGGAATTCGAAGTTCTTCAGTCCGACGAACTGGCTTGCGAAGAGACCTGTTCTCACCTTGTAGTCAATGAATGCAATCCAGACGCCCGCGAGTGTCAGGTACTTGAACACGATGATCCAGATCAGTGCCGGCAGGGTCATGGTGAACCAGACAAGATTCCGTCCGATGAGATGCAATTTCATCTGACGGCGCCATCCGGTCGGAGTGACGTAGGGACGCCTGAAGTTCGGCGCGGTTTGGGCGACTTGCATCAATCAGGAGACCCCACGCGTCAATAGTGGCACACGTGTTTATACCAACGGAGTACTGTCACCTGTCGGTGTTCAGGTTCTCCTGATGATCCTGACGATTGCGATGCCATCGGGTTTGCGCTTGCGTCGATAGGTTTACCCGCCCATTGCAGGCAAGTCATAGGTTGGACGGTTGACATAACGTGACAACCGCAATCGAATGGTAACCCGAGTGGATGGCGGGAGTCTCACGCCAACATGCGTGCCGTTCACCCGATGTGCCGCTTCTGACACGCCAGGC
>BJHB01000220.1:0-5568 GCA_014191415.1 Chloroflexota bacterium | reverse complement strand
CCTCGGCTTCAGCGCAAAGGTCACCTGGGGCGAAGGAGACAAGCGAGCGGTGATGCTTGACACCGGCAACGGCAGCTATCTGGAAGTCTTCGCCGGAGGAACAACGCCTTCCACGACGGATGGGCCGATACTGCATTACGCAATCCGCGCGCACGATGTGGATGCGGTGATCGAAAACGCACGTGCTCACGGTGCGACGGTGACCGTCGAACCCAAGGATGTCACCATTCAGAGCACGCCCTTTGCGGTCCCAGTCCGGATTGCGTTTTTTCGCGGGCCCGCGGGCGAGTCAATCGAGCTGTTTCGAAACGAACTTACCTGATCGCCCAAGATGTAGGCATTCCCGCGCCGGCTAAGCAAGGGCCGGGGCGGGAATGTACGGACAGTCACGCAACCGCAGGACGTGAGCTCGCACCGCCTGTGTCCGAGTCCCCCAACATTGCGGTCGGATCGGGCGCATAGTGGCCGTTTTGGGAAGCTGGGTCGGTGTCGACGTCGATAATTTCCGTCGGCACGCCATCGAACATCGCGTTGAAGGCTTCCGAGTCAAGGGTTTCGTCGTGGATGAGCCGCTTGGCTATCTCATCGACTTTAGAACGGTGCTTCATGATCAGTTCTCGAGCCGTGCGATGGGCCCTCGCGATGATCTCACTGATTTCCTCGTCAATCGCCAGCGCGGTGGCGTCTGAGTAATTCCGCGTCTCCGAAATGTCACGTCCCAGAAAGACAAGCTCTTCGCGCTTGCCGTACGTTCGCGGACCGAGACGTCGGCTCATGCCGTAGCGAGTGACCATCCGACGCGCCATGTCGGTGGCCTTGTCGAGGTCGTCGCTTGCCCCGGTGGTCAATTCACTGAAAACAATTTCCTCCGCGGCGTGCCCACCCAACATCGCGGAAAGCATGTCTTCCATGAACGACCGCGTCTGCATGTAGGAATCTTCTGGTGGCAGGTAACGCGTGTACCCACCAGCCATCCCCCGAGCAACAATGCTCAGCTTGTGCACCGGGTAGCAGTGGGGAAGCATCTTGGCGACAATCGCGTGGCCAACCTCGTGGTACGCAGTCACCGATCGTTCCCGCTCGGAAATCACCCGGCTACGCCGCTCGGGACCGGCAATGACGCGGTCGATAGCCTCTTCAAGTTCTGAAGATCCGATCGCCTTCTTGTTGCGTCGGGCACTCAGGATCGCCCCCTCGTTGAGGAGGTTCATCAGGTCGGCCCCTGAAAAGCCCGGTGTCTGCTTGGCAAGGACTCCAAGGTCAACCGTCTTGTCGAGCGGCTTTCCCCGGGCATGGACATCAAGGATTGCCTGACGGCCACGGATATCGGGATTGTCCAGGATCACTCGGCGGTCGAATCGACCGGGACGCAAAAGCGCTGGATCGAGCACATCTGGCCGGTTGGTGGCGGCGAGGACTATCACGTTCGTGTTCGTGTCGAACCCGTCCATCTCAACCAGGATCTGGTTCAAGGTCTGCTCACGTTCATCGTGACTGCCACCAAGTCCAGCACCGCGCTGGCGCCCTACTGCATCGATTTCATCCACGAACACAATGCACGGGGCATTTCGCTTCGCCTGGTCAAAGAGATCACGGACCCGGCTCGCACCAACACCGACAAACATCTCAACGAACTCGGACCCCGAGATTGAGAAGAATGGGACGCCAGCCTCTCCCGCGACGGCGCGAGACAGGTACGTCTTGCCGGTTCCCGGAGGGCCGACAAGCAGGACCCCCCGCGGAATGCGCGCGCCAAGGGCGGCGAACTTCTCGGGATACTTGAGGAATTCGACAATCTCGGCGAGTTCCTGCTTCGCCTCCTCGACCCCGGCAACGTCACCGAATGTCAGGGTCTGCTTGTTGCCAGTGAAGACGCGGGCCCGACTCTTGCCGAAGCTCATTGCCTGGTTGTTCGACCCTTGGGCCTGCCTCATCATGAACACGAGGAGGGCACCGAAGACGATGACCGGCAGGAATGACCCGATTATTCCTAGCCAAGAAGTGAACTGGCTTGGCTCACGGACTTCGACCTTGACTTGTTCAAAGCGAACGCCATTCTGGTTCAGCAGGTCCAGTACATCTGTCTTGTCTGACTTGATGGCGACCTTGCGTCCCTCGCTCGTGTCAGCGAGGAGACGATTGCCTTGCACCACAAGGGTGTCAACCCGGTTCTGCTTCGCGTCGCGGACTACGATCGCCATCAGGTCGGTGATCGGGACCTGCGTTTCGCGCGACTGCGGACTGAACAAGGTGAAGAAAATCGCGAGGACCGCGACCATGATCACGAGGTAGACAAAACTGTTGCGCAACCAGCGCGCGTCCATCTTCACGGGTTGGGTTTCCCGACCGGTTCCTTGGAATTATACGGACAGTGCATGTGGAACCAATAACCGGTACGGCAGCGGCACCACGACTTCACGGATCCGGTCATTTCTGGCGTCATTCGGGCGCGTAACTTCATCCGCCGTAAACGGACTTTTTCAGGATGCCGATGTACGGTAGGTTCCGATATCTCTCCGCATAGTCTAGGCCATAGCCGACGACGAACCGGTCCGGGATCTGGAATCCAGTGTATTCAACAGTGACGTCGGCCTTTCGCGCGACCTGCTTGTCCAGGAGGGTGCAGATCCTGAGCGACGACGGATCTCGGCGTTCCAGATATTGCCTGAGATACCGGAGGGTCATTCCGCTGTCAACGATGTCCTCGACCAGCAGGACATCCCGTCCCTCGATCGTTGCATCGAGATCCTTGGTGATGCGGACGATGCCGCTCGATTCCGTGGAGTTGCCATAGCTGGAAACGGCCATGAAGTCGAGTTCGACGGGGAGGTCAATCGCACGGGCCAGATCGGTCATGAACACGACCGCACCCTTCAGCACTCCGATCAGGATCGGGGCGCGACCTGAATACGATGCCGTGATTGTGGCTCCGAGTTCGTTCACCCGGGCCTGAACCGCATCCGCAGTGATAAGGACCTGCTCAATGTCCGGGTGGGCGGGTGTGTCACTCATCGTTACTCCGATCAACGCAGGCGGCACCCGCAGGCGCATCACGGTGCCGTGTTTACCACAAAGTGGGGCAGATCCGATCCGTCAACGCCCGGTGAAGATCGTCCCATTTGCGTGATGACAGCAGAACCCTTGATCACTGCAACCCGGTACCCGTCGGCAAACTCGAGATGCGCACGACCTCGGCCCCGAGCGATCATCTCCGTGGCAGCGTGGAGGTGCGAAGACTCAATGCGTTCGGGATCGGCACCGAGCCGAACGAGGGCCGAACGGATAAGTGCAGACCGGGCGAACGGTGAGTACCCGAGCAGAGTGCGGATCGGCATCTGGACCCCGCGCTCGATAGGTATCCAGTTGGCTGCAGCGTCGTCGACTGCCTTCTTGGCAATCTCAGCCATTTCCCTCGTGATGGCCAGAGACCGCAGGAATGCGTCGCGGAACCCGGGAGAGATTGCTTCCAATTCCGGAAGCACCCGATGGCGAAGACGATTGCGGGGATGCCGCAGGTCATCGTTCGTTCCATCCTCCCTCCAGTCGACACCCGCGCCCCTAAGCGCCGTCCTAACGACCGTCGCGCTGAGGCCGAGCATTGGCCTGACGAGAACCGCTCCAAACGGCGATGCGCGATCCCCATCCAGCACTTCGGGGTCATGAACGACCATGGACGTAGTGGGCGGAGAATGAGGCACCGGCGAAACCGTCGTCATACCCGCGACAGACCCGGGACCGCGCCCTCGCATCAACGCCATAAACGCGGTCTCGACCTGATCATCGGCGGTATGGCCGGTCATGATTGCTGCCGAACCCGTCGCCAATGCCAAGTTTGCGAGGAACTGGTAACGCCCTTGACGAGCTGACGCCTCCGGCCCCCCTGACATCGAGCTGAGACCATCATTTTCTGCCATTGCAAGAACGTGAACCGGTAGGCCAAGTCGTTGTCCGAGGCGGGCCACAAACCTTGCATCCTCGGCAGCTGCCTCGGGTCGCCATCCATGGTTCACATGCCCGATGGAAACCTTGAACCGGAAGCGCCTTTGAAGCGCGACGAGGCAGCAGGCAAGAAACGTCGAGTCAGCGCCACCGGACACGGCGGCGATGACCGATTTTCCGTGAAAGTCGATCCCGGATGAAGCGATCGATCGCTCGACTACTCGTACTGCCCGTGCGCGCGACGAGAGGGCAAACGCATTCACGCAGTCCAGATCCGGATGAACAGTTCCATCCGCTCAGGGCCGCCGACCAAGGATGCCCTCGTCAGGCGCACCGAAGAAGAGACGGGACCATGCGTCGAGTTGCCCAAACGCTTGGCCAAACGGTCCTCTTGGTCGAACTGGAGGTGCGTCTGGCACCCATGCCACCTCATCACGCTCGGGAAGCATAATGACTGCGTGATCACCGGGCCGTACAAGGCTCAGCTTTTCGCGTGAGGCTACTTCGACGAACGCGTCGGTTTCCAGATAGGCAATCCTGGTCTTCAGTGCGGCAACTCGTTGCTCTCGCTTAATGACGTCCTGGCGGATTTCCTCGGCGCGCAGGCCGATCTGGTGGCCGGTCAGGGACACCGAGAAGAACTTTGTCGCGGAAAAGCCGCCGACCAACAAAAGGAGGCCGGCCGCAATCAGCACCGGGGAGATGGTCGGCGGCGCCGTGCGGTCAAGAAACCTGCCAAGGAACATGAACCGACGGGGAACCGGGGAGGCCGCCACGTCAACCGTGTCCCCCAGTTCTTTGGGGTCGTCTGCCTGAGGCGTACCCACGACTTTTTTGTGCCGGCCAGACCCGTGGTCACCAGCTCGGCGATGGGTGGCGGTTGGTGTGGCCGAGCCATCGGGGTCGATGCTCAATGTGTCCATGCGACTCCTGAAACGGCTTCGATCTGAGCCTGGCGCGTGACTTGGCGCGTAATCACCGGGCGAACTTCCCGAACCGGCAGCAACGGTGGGGTAGGTTCAACGGTTGGAACCGGCGTTCCTGGACCGGGTCTGCGAGGCGGGGTCGCTGTCGGTGGCGTCGGAGGCAATGCCGCCGGGACCGTCGCGATCCAAAGGTCAAACTGGTTCGCCTCGGCTGCAACATACGCGAGATACTGGGCATCCGGCGACCAACATGGTCCGCGCACCCCCCCGTGGTAGGTCACGCGTTGCTGACCTGATCCGTCGACATTCATGACCCAGATGTCGTGAGAAGACTGAGACCGCACCGTGTAGGCAATCCTGGTGCCGTCTGGAGACAGACACGGATCGTAGGCACCGTCTGCGTGTTCAGTCAACTGCTTCCACGGCCCGTTCGGCACGGAAGTGGACCAAACCTGTGCCTTCCCGCCACCGGCCCGGTAACTCACCAGCACGACCGTCTTGCCATCGGGGGTGACACCCGGGCGGTCGAGGCCTCCATCATAGTCCCGGGCGATCAGGAAGGGCTTCTTGTTCTGTCCATCGAGTCCGATCTCCCACACCATTAGATCATTGGTGGTCTCTTCGCCGAGAAAAAGCAGTCGTGAACCGTCGGGCCACCAGGTCGGACGGAAGGCCCATGCGTGCTGGTTTAGGATCCGGCTTT
>BJHB01000219.1:0-5642 GCA_014191415.1 Chloroflexota bacterium | reverse complement strand
GTCCATGGTGAACCCTGGCGCGTACCGAGCCGGGACTACCATCCCCATGTACATTTCGTTCACTGAACCAGTGATTGTCGACGGAACGCCCCTGCTGGCAATGGAAACCGGTCTGGTCGACACCGTTGCGTCGTACGTTTCGGGGAGTGGAACGTCAACACTCCGGTTCGACTATGTGGTGGCGCCCGGTGACACGTCGTCACACCTTGACTACGTCGACACCGCTGCACTGAGTGCAGGTACCGGGGCGATCGCCGATGCGGCGGGCAATATGGCCACGCTTACCCTGCCGGGTACGGGGACAGGTTCGTCGCTTGCCGGAAGTGTCGCCGTGGCGATCGATACGGCTGCCCCGACGGTCATCCGTGTTGACGCAGTCAGTCCGAACGGCACCTACTACCTCGGGAAAACTATTTCGATCTCGGTAACGGTCTCAGACCCGGTGTTTGTGAGCGGGTCGCCGTACCTGAGCCTCTCTGGCGGCGGTGGTGCGGGCTACGCTTCTGGGTCTGGAACAACGGTGCTGAACTTCACCTACGTTGTCGGTCGTGACCAGTTCACCTCGCGCCTCGACTACTCAGGCATAGGTGGCCTTGTGATCCCGACCGGCAGTGATATCGCTGATTCGGCGGGAAACCCTTTGAATACCACTCTCGCCTCGCCCGGCAGCAACGGGAGCATTTCGTTTACCTCATTGATTTCCGTTGAGGGCCGCGATCCGCCAGGGCCTGAAGTTCCTACGCCGCTTCCAACGCCGACACGTACTCCTGTGCCGACCCCGACGGTTGCCCCGACAGTGATCCCGGTTCAGGCTGGTGGTCCTGGTGGCATGTTCTCAGCGACTATTCAGGGTCCCGTCGCCGCTCCCGGCACAGCCGTGGTCCCAGCAGATGCAACGATCGGGCCAGCCACACCCACGAACCCAGTTTTGGCGGGCGCAGCCGGAACGAGTCCGCAAGCTACGCCTGCCACACTTTTCATCCCATTCGATCCCGAATTCGCGTTCCCAAATACGTCGTCGGGTAGCGGGTCCGCAAACTTGCCTCCAAATCCGATTTACGGTTCTATCGCTGGTTCTCTCGGCGCAAGCGGGGCTGGAGCAGGCCCGCCCACCGTGTTGTCGGCTGCGGAAGTCACCCAGAGTTCCACCGGACGCCCCGTTGCCCGGTTCCAGCTCGCTGGTTCCGGAGGTCAATCAGGTTTGGCGGTCGCTGCCGTGTCAACCGGTGCGATCGCGGTCGTGGGTCTTAAATCCGATGGCGGTTCGGTGATGATGGTCGGTGAGACCGGAGGCGGAGCTCCAGTCGTTGTCGGTGTTCAAACAAGCCCGGAATTGGTCGCCTCGATTCGTTCACGCTTTGCCGGTGCGGACGTTGAGGTAATCTTCGATCCTGCGCCTAGCCGACTTTCAGATGTGCAGCGTGGAAGCCTCGGTGGCGGTAACACCACCCCGGCCGGTGCGCCCTTTGACCTGCAACTGCGCGTGGTGGTCGCTCGGCGCCCTGTTCCGGTCGGATCGCGGGACGTGACTGACGTCCCAACGGTAACTGTCCACTTGCCGGTTAATCCGAATGGTGCCGCGGTTCCAGACAATGGGATTTTCGCGTGGCTCGTTGCAGACTATGGGCCCAATGGCGAGTTCATTGGATACTTGCGCCCGCAGGCGACGTTCAACCCGGAAACCAACTCGGTCTCTATGGCATTGCCAGTCGACCAATTGCAAGGCACCTTGTTCCTGCCGGTGTTTCTCACACCTTCATGGGTCCAATCGACTCGGGCGAGCGCGCGCATCTATGGAAGCCCGATGCCTGACGCGGTCGACTTCGGTCTCGCGGGACCGCAGTTCACCGTTTTCCCCAGTCGTTGCGCCCCAGGTGGCGGGCAGAATCAAGGTGTTCAACCCAGTGACCGAGGGCTATGGGTGGATCAATGCTGCGGATGTCGGGCCTGCAATCGGTCCATAGCCACGTTTCGGTTCGCAACCGTAAATGGGGGAAGGGCCACCCAGTTGCGCGTTCAACGCAGGTGAGTGGCCCGATGGGCAAGGTCACATTCAGGATTGCGCGCCGGGGTTGCGCTTCGCCAGCGACGCCTTGAATTCACTGAGACCAGACTGGGCCCATGGCAACCAACTGGTCATGACGAATTGGACACCAAGGTCGAAGTACCGGTCACGGGTCGCGTCGGTCACCAAAGTGCCAGAAATTCGACCGGCATCTCGGATTCGCCGGAGAGCTCCGTCAATTGTTGCCTGAACTTCCGGGTGACCAGGATTGCCGGTGTGTCCCATTGTCTGCGCCAGGTCGGATGGAGCGACGAAGAAGACGTCAACTCCGTCCACCTTCAGGATTTCATCGAGGTTGTCAATTGCCTCTTGTTCCTCAATCAGGATCACTGAAATGATTTCGTCGTTGGCGTCGGCGTAGTAGTCAGGCACTCCATAGGACCGCCGGCCGCCATACATGCCACGAAGTCCGAGCGGCCCAAACCTGCAAGCCTCGGCCACCGCCTCCGCTCCCGCGCGCGTGCACACGTGCGGAACCACAATCCCGCTTGCTCCACGGTCAAGGGTCCGCGTGATCAGCCAGGGCTCGTTGGCATTGACCCGGACAATCGATCCAACTCCCCACAAATCGCAGGCGCGTGAGAAGTCGCCAATCTGTTCCCAACTGCCGGGTCCGTGTTCACATTCCATCCAGATGGCGTCTGGTCGAAACTGGCCGAGCCACTCGACCATGTCCATATTATGGTGACCGCTGACCACCCCGACGGTCTCCCCATTCAGCAGGCGGTGACGAAGATTGATCCTTGGCATTTCGGTGTCCTTCGAATTGCTAGCGTACACCGCGGTCGGTCAATCGCGGTGACACCGGCTGACAAAGCCCTGCGGCGGTCTCTGCCCCCGCGCGCCGGGAAGACCTATATGTCTTGGAATTGGAAACTAAAGAACCCGCCACCGAATGCATTGCGGGGGAGCATTGCAAACGGGGCGGGTCAGGCGGGTTTGCGCTTCCGTTAGGCAGGGGGATACCTTTCGGACCGACGCATCCAGTGGGCCAGGGGGAACTCACTGGACAGATAGATGATGCGCACGGAGCTGCCGGGTTGCCATTGGTCGGACCAACCAAACCTCGGCCAGCTAGATTGGGCATGTTGTCTACTGGCATCGTGAACTGATCGCGTTCAGTTGATTGTCACGACGCGAAGGTGGCGTCAGTCTGTCGCTTGATATGCCGACCAAGTGGCAGAATCCCCCGCATGACCGAGTCACCCATGATTTCGACATCAGTCGGGTTCTTCACGCCAGAAGACATCACCAGAATTCAGTGGATTGGCGAACCGCTTGTTTCCCCAGATGGCTCGATGGTGGTGTTTACCGTCACGCACGTTGACGAGGTGCGCGACGAGAACATTTCCGCGATATGGATGGTTGGGACGAATGGAAGTGCCCCTCGGCAATTCACGTCCGGGTTCCGTCGTGATCACTCACCTCGATGGTCACCAGACGGGAGCCGCATTGCGTTCGTCTCCGAGCGCCCCTGCCCTGACCTAACTGGACTGGCTGCCGAAAAGTCCCAACTCTATGTCATGGACATGGCGGGTGGTGAACCCGTCAGGCTGACCGCGTGCCCGGGTGGGGTTTCCTCGCCGGAGTGGTCCCCAGACGGCAGCGCGATTGCGTTTGTCTCGCGGGTTGACCGTGATGGCGCGCCGGGAGATGTTGGAAAGCCGGTCGTGAGTGGCGACCGTCCACCATCGCACCCTGCCCGGGTAATCGAGACGTTGCGCTATCGACGGAACGGTGAAGGGTTCATTGATTCGCGTCGCCAAATCTGCATGGTTGGGGTCGGCTCGGACCGGCAGAACTTGAACACAGGTCAATCTGCCGTGATCCAATTGACGCACGGTGATTTTGACCACACCGATCCGGCGTGGACCCCCGATGGCAAGCAGCTCCTATTTGTATGCGCCCGACACGCTGCTCGCGATGTCGACAACTGTTCAGACATCTGGGTCATGGACGTCGGTGACCTGACGGAGACTTCGTCGACACCCGAACGGCCTGTCCGCAAAGTGACATCGACAACTGGGCCGTTGGCGATGCCTGTTTCTTCACCGGACGGCACGCACGTCATGTATTTCGGGCACGCGCACCCAGTTGACACCGGGCGACAGATGCGCGCGTGGGTGCAGCCGATTGGTGCGGAACAGAAAGTGCCCCACAACGCTTCCGGACCTATCGACCGAAACGTCGTTGCCAGCTCCCAGATGCGTCCCGCCTGGCTCGCTGGGACAGAGCGCGTGGTCTTTGCTGCAGAGGACGATGGAGCCACCGTCATCACCTCCGCCCCCGCCGGGATAAACGAGAGCTCCATGCAACGGACTGCTGGGGATCGGCAGGACATCGTGAGTGGTAGTCGTGACGTTTCGGGTTTCCACGTTGCAGGCGACGGAACGCGGATCGTGTTTGTGGCCAGCGATGCAACCACCCCGCCCGAGTTGTTTGTCACGGAACTTGGGGATGATGGCACCTGGCGCGAGAGGCAGCTGACAAACCTGAACGCTCACTGGTGTCGACGGACCAAGAGGGTCGAACCCGTTCGCCACATGATCACCCGCGACGGCCATGATGTCGTCTACTGGGTCATGCTTCCGGCATCGGACGAAGGTGAAACGCAGACGCTGATACCTGCACTAGTGAACATCCATGGCGGTCCGCACGCTCAGTATGGTGACCGCTTCTTTGACGAGTTCTTGGTCTACGCGGGTGCCGGATATGCGGTGATCTACGCCAATCCGCGCGGAAGCATGGGTTCGACCGAAGCGTTTTCGAGGGCCGTTACCGGCGACTGGGGAGGGGGAGATGCTGCGGACATCCTCGCGGTTGTCGATGACGCGCTCTCCCGGTACCCACTGATAGACCCGACCCGACTGGGAATCATGGGTGGAAGTTATGGCGGCTACCTCACGAGTTCGATTGTGACCCAGACCGACCGGTTTGTTGCTGCATGTTCGGAACGTGCACTGAACTCGTTTGCGTCGTTTGCCGGCACGTCAGACATTGGCTTCTGGTTCTCAACCGGTGAGCTTGGCACGTCACCGTTTGATGATGCGGACACCGCCGCGCGCCACTCCCCATTGACCTACGCATCCAGGATCACGACACCGATGCTCATAATCCATTCGGAACAAGATCTCAGGTGCCCGATTGAACAGGCAGAGCAACTGCACGTCGCCCTCTTGCTAGCCGGGAAGGTGTCCAGATTCGTCCGGTTTGCAAACGCGGACCATGAACTATCCCGTACGGGACGTCCAAGACAGCGGCTTGAGCGGTTCAGGCATATCTTGGACTGGTTTGAGCCGTACCTCCATCCGAAGGGTCGCTAAAGTGGCAGGGTCGGGAGGTTTCCCGATCCAGAACAAGCTGACCGTCCACGTGTAGGGTGCACCGGCTTCGTAGGTACCGTGAGTTCCCCGTTAGGAGACCACCGAGATGTGGACGGAAGCCCATGAATACCTGTCCGCTTTATCGTCACCGCTTGGGTCGCTTGTGACCAATCAGGGGTTGCTTGAGCTTGAGGGGTCTACGAACCACTTTGCGCATCTGGTCCGGGCGATTGTCGGCCAGCAACTATCCACCA
>BJHB01000218.1:0-5649 GCA_014191415.1 Chloroflexota bacterium | reverse complement strand
GTTTCGAACTCAATGTGTCCGTCATGACCATCCATCACCTTGCGCACCATTGCAAGTCCCAGACCGCTTCCTCGGGCACCCTTGGTGGTGAAAAACGGGTCGAACACGTGGGGCTGGGCTTCGATGGGGATGCCGGTCCCGGTGTCGGAAACATAAAGTTGAATTGACGATTGATCAACCGGTTGCACACCGATGGTGATGTTTCCACCGGTAGGCATCGCGTCAACCGCATTGAAAATCAGATTCACCAGAGCTTCCCTGCTCGAAAAGGGATCGCCGTCAACCGTTGGCGCGGGTTCGAAGCGCTTGATGACCACGATTTCGCGTTTTGGGTGTGCTGGCAACTCTGGCGCCAGTACCTCTTCAATTTGCCAACGCGGGCGAGTGAATTCGATCGCTTCACTGGCGATGAAACCCAAATCAACTGGACGAATGTCATCAGTGTCCACGGCTCGCCCGTACTCACGCATCCGGCCTGCAATTACCGCTCCGTCGCGGGCGGCACGCCGGATCGCTTCCAAGCTCTCACGATGTGTCAGGTCCCGGACTTGACCCAGGAGGACCTCGACCCGTCCAAGGATCGTTGCGAGCAGATTGTTGAAGTCATGGCTGATGCCGATGGCGAGTTCGCCAGTCGCCCGAAGCCGTTCCGAGGCGAGAAGGCGCGCGGTACGTCGTGCACTTTCAATCGCGACAGCGGCGGCAGCGGCAAAGCCCATGGCAAGGGTTTCATCGCTTTCGGTGAAAGTCCCTCCCTCACGCTCGGTGGCATACAGGCGCCCCAAAACTCGCGATGAAGCAATGAGTGGCACCCCAAGGAAGGTATGCATGGGTGGATGCCCAGGCGGGTACCCGCTGCGTTGGTCGTCAGCCATGACGTCGTCAACCCGAAGTGCCCGACCTTCCAGAAGCAACGCCCCCAGGATTCCCTTCCCGGTTGGTGGGTTCGGCCTGAGAAGCGTTTCCTCTTCCGCGGTCAAACCAAAGGTGACAAAATTCTTGAGAGTGCCATCATCACCCAGGATCCCAATCGCTGCGTACTTTGTCGACACCAATGTGGCGAACTCTTCCGCAACGCTTTGAAGGAGTCGGGGTTCGTCGTCGATGAATGCCGAAATCGCGGTTGTAGCAGCGTAGAGGCGGCGCAGGATCACGTCCGAGGCTTGCGTGTGACGTCCCCCGGAACTTTGCGGTGAGGCAGGAACCCGGTCGCCTCCGGTTCCACCGCGGGCATGACCGTTTCCCTTGGATGGGAGGTCTCCGGGGACCATTTCACCTTCCGTTGTCATGCCTGCGTCCTGGTTCGGAAATTACCGCAATTGTTCAACATTATCGAAACGTTTCATTGCGTCCGATGGAACGGGGTCTGCCCGATGAATTCAAATTAGAACCGTCAACGATGAAATATACGAAAAACTACAAATATACAGTGGTAAAGAAAACTCAAGAACTACCGGAAGTGTACGCGGAACACGTCACAGAAAAATGCGTGATCAGATCAACTAAGCATTCGCTCTTGCACAGGACAACTGTTGATTTAGATATTCGGTGCGTTCAAGGGGGAGAGTAGGGCCCGCCGTCGCTGTTCCGTTCAATGTGGGCGCTTTCAAGTGCCCACGTTGACGTTTGGCGTTCGCCGAAACCCACAAGATATTCACGTTATGCACAGGAATTTCCATGTATTATCATCAGTTGGACACCCCAAAAAGTAGGGGAATTCCCTGATCAATTCGTTGCAGTTTCGGCTTGACGGCACCAGGTCAACGGTCGACCGTCAGGTTGATTACCAATTTTGCGCGTTTTGCTGCGCCTCAGACTGCAACCTTCCAGTACTGCTTGCTTGTAAAGATGGCCAAGGGGTCGACGAAGGATCATTCAATGTTGCGTAAAAAAAATGTGTAATAACATCAAGACCGCGATTTTCGTGATCTCACCGGCAGGTAACGATATTTCGTGGTCGGCCGAGAGGCGATCAGTGGAATCCCCGATGGCGCTCCAACCTCCCTCAGACACACTCGGGGTGGTGATCCCAAAGGCGCAGGTAGTGACCCCTCCGTCAGCGAAGTCTTCGTTGGCCTCAGGAGTCCGCAACCGAACCGGGAGTGGGATCACAGAATGGAACGTGTGCCATGTCAGCAGGACTGCCAGACAGAGACTCTGGGAACAATCCGCCTACCATCACCGCGAGTGTCGCTGGCGTATTCGCCGGTTTCGGGATCCTCGTCGCGATCGGATTGGGGTGGACCTTGGCCCGTTCGGTGGCGGGCCAACCTCCATTTCAGCTGGCGACAGGTCCCGGCGGCGCGGTGACGCTTTCGGCCGCGCGTGCCGAACCACCGACCTTGACGGTCGCCGCGCGAGACATCTCATTTGATAACAAGACCCTCAATGTCGCCGGCCCTGGCTTGGTGAATTTTGTTGTCAGCAACACCGGTGCGATTGAACACGACTTCACGATTGATATCCCGAAAGTAAAGATTGCACCGCGTCCCGGACAACGCGCGACAGGTGCCGTGACTTTTGAGAAGCCGGGGACCTATCCCTTTTACTGCTCACTTCCGGGACACCGAGAAGCGGGCATGGAAGGGAAGTTGATCGTAGGTACGGGCGCAGGACTTCCATCAAAAGTCGAGGCCGCTTCAAGTGCCGCTCCCGCCGCTCCGACACCAACCATGGTCTCGCACGCCTCCTCGGCCACGCCTCCGGTTCGGGGGAACCAGCCAATCAAACCAGTCATGGACGGCGCTGTAAAGGTGTTCAGTTTGACCGCCTCCGTGGTTCAGTGGGAAATAATCCCTGGAGTGTTCTCCGAGGCATGGGCGTACAACGGCCAGGTCCCCGGTCCTGTCATCCGGGTTGCCGAAGGTGACCGCGTGCGCGTCACCATCAAGAACCAATTGCCGGATTCGACCGTGATCCACTTCCATGGCCCCGAACTGCCGAATTCGATGGACGGGGTGCCCGACGTCACGCAACCAGCCATCCCCGTGGGTGGCTCATTCACCTATGAGTTCAAGGCGACTCCAGCTGGCACGTACATCTACCACACACACCAGAACTCGGCAGTTCAGGAACCCAAGGGATTGATGGGCGCGCTGATCATTGACCCGGCCCCAGGGTCTGCAGAGGCCGTGCGCAATGCGAAGTTTGACCGGGATTACCTGCAGGTTTTGGGAGAGTTCGGCGGCTATTTCATCACGAATGGTCACAGTTTCCCCGCGACTGACGTGATGGAAGCAAAGGTCGGCGAGAGGGTTCGTATCCGCCTCATCAACGCCGGTCAAGCAGCGCATCCCATGCACTTGCACGGGTACCATTTCAAGGTCATAGGGACTGATGGTCGCCCGTTGCCTGAAGGTGCGATTTACCTAAAGGACACGTTGAACATTTCGCCTGTTGAACGCTATGACATCGAGTTTGTTGCGGACAATCCAGGAGTTTGGGTGTTTCACTGCCATATCCTGTCGCACGTCACAAACCAGGGCGTTGACCCCGGGGGGATGATCGCGGTGATCAAGGTGGTTTGAGGCTCAGGGCAGGAACGCGCTGGTCGCGGAGGATCCGGGAGTGTTTCACCCGGACTTCCGTGTCCAGCGCGAGATTGCCATGCACGCTGGCGCAACCAAAGGATTTGCGAAATGTCTACTTTCACTGAAACGAGATCGGAAAGCATCACGCTTCGTGGTCCGTCAACAGCGCAGCCAATCATTGTTGCTTTGGATGGCAGTGCCTTGTCGGCGCGCGCCCTTCCCATCGGGGTTCATCTGGCGAGGCAGCGGCAATCGCCACTGATTTTGGTTCGGGTGGCGCCACTGGATCCACCGCCCGACATGTTCGGGTTCGCCGTCGGCGACTTTTCGCGCGAGCGGGACTTTGCCGGAGCATACATTGAGCGGCTCGTGCAACGAACGCACAAAGAGAACCCTGACGTTCAGCTTCGAGGTGAAGTTCTGAGTGGCGGTGCATCGCGCGGCTTGCTTGAAGCCCAGGCAGAACATTCGCCCCAATTGACAATAATTACGTCCCATGGAAGGACCGGTCTGTCACGCATGTTTCGAGGCAGCGTGACCGAGGACATCCTTCGTGGGAGTCATTCCACCACACTGGTCCTGTGGCCATGGTCTCTGCCAGATGACGCATCGTTGGGACCGGATCATCCATCGTCGATTCGCAACGAGCCGGTCACGGTAGGGCGGACCATCCTGGTGCCCCTTGACGGTTCGGCGCGTACGGCTCGCATACTTCCCGAAGCGTTTCGGATGGCGCGGGATGCCGATGGCCAGATCATCCTGACTACCGTCCTCGACCTGGCTTCGACGACCGTACATCGTGCCCGCGACCTTGAGCTTGCGATTTTCCGCGCACTTGAAGACCGTGCAAAAGTGATACGCGACGCAGGCGTTCCAACCAAAGTTGACGTGATTGTGTCCGCAGACGTGGCGGGTTCGCTGGTGACCCATGCGTCTTTGTCACGTGCAGACCTTATCGCGATGACGACCCACGCCCGAGGCTCAATAGGCAAGTTCGTGTTCGGAAGTGTTGCAAACCGGGTTGCTTCGCGAGCCTCACGCCCGGTTCTCTTCACGCCTCCATTTGATGGAGAGGTCTCCTACGATGCGCTCTACCCGGATGTGCCGGCATCTGTGCTCAATTTGGCCTCACTGCCGCACGATGTATCTCACCCGTGATGTTGGTGGTACCCCCGGGGTGAATTGAACACCCGCACAAGGTTTAGGAAACCTCTGCTCTATCCACTGAGCTACGGGGGCAGGGTGCCTGATAACGCACCGATTGTAACGGTCAGGCCTGTTCCAGTATCCGGAACGGGCCTGACCCGTTTTTCGATTCAACGGGACACCGGGTGCCGGGGGAATGCCCATGGAACCGGCGCGCCGGGTCAGGTGGAGGACGAGTGATGAGCGAGGGAAGTCGGTCAATAGTCTCGGTTGGATGGCTTGCAGCTCACCAGAACGATCCGGATATCGTGGTGGCGGACGTCCGTTGGTACCTGCCGACGACTGGCAGGAATGGCCGTGAAGAGTATGAAACCGATCACGTTCCAGGAGCCGTCTTTGTTGATCTGGAACGCGACCTTGCGGTACCCGGCGGACCTGGGCATGGACGGCATCCGCTCCCACCGGTGGATGCTTTTGCCACCGCGCTTGGAGCACTTGGAATAGGAAATCGTTCTCATGTCATCGCCTACGACGATGCGGCAGGATCGACGGCGGCGAGGCTCTGGTGGATGCTGCGTCAGGTCGGGCACCGGCGGGTGAGCGTGCTTGATGGTGGGCTGAGTGCGTGGCGCGCAACCGGTTACCTGGTGACGGCTGACGTGCCCGAGATCGCACCGACAACGTTTATCCCGGATGTGCGTCACGGCCTTGTCGCATCGCGAAGTGATGTGGACGATGCCCGTTCAAGTCCCGGGTCGGTGGTCATTGACGCGCGGGCGCGAGAGCGGTTCGAGGGACGTGTTGAGCCAATCGACGTTCGTGCAGGCCACATTCCCGGGGCACGTAACGCGCCGTTCTCCGAAAATCTTGTTCGGTCGGAAACTGATGGCATTTCGCGGTTCAAGACCGCGGAGGCATTGCGTCGGCAATTCGAGAATGTTGGGATTGACGAGACCAAAGCAGTGATCGTCTA
>BJHB01000217.1:0-5691 GCA_014191415.1 Chloroflexota bacterium | reverse complement strand
CTTCACAGATCACATCACCATTCTTACGAACGGCGCGGATCCGGATTTCAGCGATGCCCGCCTCGCAACGCTAGCCGCGCGAAACATCGAGGTGATTACCGAACCGATCACGGCCCATATCGGCAAGGGGACCGACCTTCTCGGCCTGAAGCTTTCGTCCGGACGTGAAGTCTTCGCCGACGGGTTCTTCGTTGACTACGGTCTCAAGGCAAACAGCGAATATCTGGCGAACGGCGACGGCTGGAACCTCAAGACCGATGACGAGGGGCTGCTTGTCGTGGACGAGGATGGAGCGGTTATCGGCGCCGATGGGAACGCAGTGCCCGGACTGTTTGCAGCTGGAGACATCGTCGCCGGACAACGCAATTTGATCGCGACTGCTTTCGGCCTCGGTCAGAATGCCGGATTGTCAGCGGCAGATCTAATGCGTGACTGGTGACCGCGGGGGTCCACCCAATGAAAACGCGCTTACATTCGCTGGACTCGGGTTATGACCAGTACGGCAAGACGTAAGTCCTGATGAAGAAGTACACGGTCATCGTACTCGCGACCACCGTAACGAACGCCCTCACCCGCGCGGGAGCGATGCGTTGGGCGTAGTGCGCGCCCCCGTACCCCCCGACAATGCCACCGACAATCATTACCGCGGCTTGGGGCCACATAACTGATCCATTCCACACGAACGTGAGCATCGCGACTCCGTTGATGCAGCTTGCAAGGATCGTCTTCAGGGCATTCATCTCATGAATGTTCTCCATGCCCATCAGCACGAATGACGCGAGCATCAGGATTCCGATGCCACCGCCGAAGTAGCCACCATAGATCGCGATAACGATTTGCAGTGCGCCCACGAGCAGCACGCCGCGAACGCCATCCGGCGATCCCATCGTCAGGCGGGCGCGAAGGCTGCGAGTCAGCCTCGATCCGTAAGTGAATAGGATCGTCGCCCCCAGGAGAAGCCACGGCACCATGCGCACGAATGTGTCTTCAGGAGTGCGGAGCAGCAAGACTGCTCCCGCGAGCCCACCGAGGACGGACGGGACTGCCAGCAATCCGAGATTTCTGAGACCAGCGATCTCCTTGCGGTAGGCGGCCACACTGCTGACAGAACCTGGCCATAGGGCCATCGTGCTGGTCGTATTCGCGAAGATCGGTGGCACGCCCGTGAAAATCAGGCAGGGCAGGGTGATGAATGTCCCGCCACCTGCAACCGCGTTCAAGGCGCCACCAAGGCCAGCCGCGCAGAACAGCAGCGTGAATGCAATCAGGTCAGCGGTGGTCATCTCTGGCATCGTGATTGTCGCCCCGGGGATTCAGGATTTCACAGCCGTCGTCGGATACTCCGGCGACGGCAGTGTATCGGTCACCGAAAACGGTTTTTGACATCTCGCTCTGGCCGTGTGTCGCCCGGGTCGGGCGCCAAGACGACCCCAGTCCCCGTCAAGGAGAGGTCAACAATCACGCCAACCCACGTGGACCTGTGCAGGGTCTTCCAACGACATCCGCAGCAAGGGGGCAGATGGCGTATCGTTCCGCGGGCAGGACATAATGGACATGATCACATCCAAAGTCGCTCCCGGACCGAATGGGACCGTCATTCGAGGCGCCCGGGTGGTAACGATGGACCGGGAACGGACCGTCGGGAACCGAGACCTGCACATCGGAACCGATGGGCGAATAGGTTCTGTTCTGGACCCTGGAACACCCATTGACGGTGCTACAGAGTTCGATGCCTCCGGCTTGATCATTGTTCCCGGTCTTGTCCAGGCGCATGTTCACCTGTGCCAGACGCTGTTCAGGGGACTGTCGGAAGCCCGACCACTCCTTCGTTGGCTGCGTGAGCGCATCTGGCCGCTTGAGGGTGCGCATGATCCGGAAACGTTGCGCGCTTCAGCAAATCTCGGTATCGCCGAACTGCTCTTGGGTGGCACTACGAGCGTCCTCGACATGGGCACAGTCCACCACACCGATGCACTCTTCCAAGCCGCCAAGGACACCGGCATCAGGTACACCGGGGGCAAGGCGCTCATGGACACCGGCGAGGACGTACCCGCTTCGCTCACCGAAACGACGAGCCACTCACTTGCGGAGAGTGATCGTCTCGCCGACCGATGGCATGGAGATGCGGGTGGTCGCCTCAGATACGCGTACTGTCCCCGGTTTGTCCTCTCCTGTACTCCAGAGGCACTTCGGGGTGTCGCCGAACGGTCACGTCGAAACGGAATGGTGGTTCACACTCACGCCAGCGAGCAACCCGACGAGGCCGCGATAGTCCGGGCGGCATACGGGCAGCCAAACATTGCAACTCTGCGGTCAATGGGCATCCAAGGCCCGGGCACGGTCCTTGCCCACGGGGTGTGGCCAGAACCCGAGGAAATCACCATGATGGCCACTGACGGCACCCACGTGGTGCACTGCCCGTCAAGCAACATGAAACTCGGGAGTGGAGTGATTCCTCTCAGGGCCTATCGCGATTCCGGCGTGAACGTCGCCCTTGGCGCAGACGGCGCGGCGTGTAGCAACCACCTGGACGCATGGCAGGAGCTTCGGCTTGCCGGACTTCTTGCCTCGATGGCAAGTGGGCCCGGCGTGGTTGATGCGACTGCCATCTTCGAACTCGCAACCATCGCCGGTGCGAGAGCCTTGGGATTATCCGACCGAATCGGCAGTATCGAGGAACGCAAAGCGGCCGATCTCGTGGCGATCACTTCTGATGCACCGGTGGCGAGCGGCGGGGGCAGCATCTACACACGCCTGGTCTATGGGACGCGCGCCACGGATGTCAGGCACGTGTGGGTAGATGGTCATCAGGTGGTCCGGGACGGAGTTCTCACCACGCTCGACCTCAAGGACACGATGGCAAGCGCCGATGCGGCCCGCCATCAAATCGCAGCGAGGCTTAGGATCGACCTGGACGCCGACTGAGAGCCCAGTCTCTGGCCCCGAACACCCAAATCAGTCTTGGCGCCGCGCCCACACCGCGAACCAAGGTGGGTTGACCGAACAGAAGTGGTCCCAGGTACCTGGTTCAGCGTCCTCGTCGCGGGGCACATCTATCGCGTCTTCAAGGTGGATGATCCCCATCCCCGCCTCAATGCACGAGTTCACCACGGTTGCCAGCGTATGCCGATATTCAATCGGTTCCGGAACTGACTGTGAGGCGGCTGACCTGTCGTAGACCCATCCCGGGTCCGGTGACTGGATCGCCTCTCCATCCCGATAGACGCCGCGCCTAACGTAGCCGTCACCGTTCTGGTCAGACATGTGCATCCCAAGGACAAACGGGTTAGCCGCCTGCAATCGGTAGACCCCTCCGCGCGTCAGCAATCGGCCAGATGCCACGATGACGGAGTGACAATCGGGCACGAAATTGATCGAGTACGGGTGCCAGACGATGTCGAACGAACCGGAATCCAAGTCGCAGGAGCCTAACTCGCGCATGTCAAGCTGAAGTGTCCGTAGGCGGTCCGGGGGTAGCAATCGTGCTGACCACGTATGGCGATCGCGTTGCAGTTGCCCCTCATCGAAATCAACTACGGTCACCGACGCTCCAAGCAAACCGAACGCGAGCGACTGCTGCCCGCCACCTCCGCCGATGACCAACACTCGTCTGCCCGCAAGATTGGGACCCGCGAACTTCGCAAGCAACCCGTCACGATCGATCCGATCACGCGCCCCCTCAGTATCCAGTCCAATCCACGGGCGGGTAAAGAGCGCATTGACTTCACCAAGCGCGCGCCAGCGTTCGCGTGCCAGCCAAATGACCTCATCCGTACTGAGGGCAACCCGGACGGGCAAATGATCGTCAGGCATCGGCTTCATAGTATCGAGATCCAGTCAACCCGCTCGAACTCATTCACGAGGGCGATGCTACTTCATCGCCAAAATTCGCCCACATCGGCAATGACGTCACGCGCGTGGTAGCGTCTTGGGAAATGCAACCTCGAGACCTCTTCCGCCGACGCCCGGCTCCTGGCGAGCCAGACCCCTCCACCTCGAAAGATGCCACTCCGCCTGAAATTGTCGAGCCCCGAACTTCAGGGGTGGCGGGACGGAGTGATGATGATCATCAAGCGCCGGCCTCCGAGGACGCGTTCTCCGAAGCACTCAGCATTCCAGGCACGGTTATCTCCATCCGTGAACGGCAGAAGCGCCGACGTGATTCCTTGCGCCGCGAACAGGAAATGAGTGCCTTCATCGGGGCACCCGTAACCATCGAAGACGACATTGCCGACGATGACATTGACGACGATGACGACGACAGTGACGAAGGTTCAGCCTTTCGGGGCCAGTTAGACCCAGTGACCGGCCAAGTGTGGGTGGTCTTTCGGTCGGCGGCTTGGAACGACCCCGAAGGAACCCTCAGGGAGAGCGATTCTCTCATTGGCGTCTATAGCTCGGAAGCCACCGCGAGAGGGGCGGTTGCACGCCTTGACCGCGAGAGCAATAACGAGGCCGAACACTGGTACCAACCGTATCCGGTGATCGACTGACCCAGATTTACTCGGTTCACGTTGCTCACGCGTCGCTGTCAGGAAGCAGGCGGCTCATCGCCGAGACGTGATCCATTCCAGAAACCGACAACTGCTTGCGCCGCCCAGTAGCCCCACTGACAACCACCACGTCGCTGATCGGGATTCCCAATTGGTCGGCGACAAACCTCCTGAGTGCGTCGTTTGCGGCTCCCTCGACTGGCGGGGCCGCTAAACGAACGCGAAGTGCGTCGCCTTGCATCCCAGCGACCTCGGTCCTGGACGACCTAGGCACAGCAAAAACCGCCAGCTCACACCCGAGCGTTTGACCCGGCGGCTGATGGCCCGTTCGAGCCGAAGGTTTGCGACCCATCTGCCGATCATACGACCCCAGACAGTGCCAGCCACAACCCCTCCGATAGCGTGGGGATCCGCCGAGCGACCGATTTCAGGGCCATCCTCCAACGTGATCGCCGATACACTCGCGAACCATGTTCCGCGTCCTGGCATCGATGGTTTTGGTCTTCACGGCGATCGCCGGTTGTTCACTTGCGGCATTGGTGATCTTCCTGATCGCTCCGCCGTTCTGGTCGGAAACCGTCGGTCCAAAGCTTGCTGCCTACGCCGCAATTCTTTCCTTCGCGGTCGTCATATGGGTCGCATCACAACTAATGCGTCTTGCCGACTGGTTGCTTGAGGCGCCGTTGTAAAACCAAGCAGATGAACTGCAGTGAACTACGATCACCAGAAAGCCCAAACTACCGACCCCAAGGCGCGACGCCGTACCCTTTGGGACACGAGATGCGAACCGCACGCGTGAGGTTCGCTTTTCACGGGCCGTGCGAATTCACGTTCGATTGCGTGCATCGATCACAAGCGGCACGGTCAAAGCCGCACAACGCAGATCACCACTGGTCATCTGGCCGATGGCCCACCACAACGCCGGGCGCGAGGCACGCTTCATGAGAGTGATCATCACGGGTTCCAGTGGTCTGATCGGAACAAGCCTGGCGTTGCGCCTGATTGCGGATGGGACCGAGGTGCTTGGAGTGGACCGGTCGCCAAATCCCTGGACCGATGCCATTCCCACGCACATTGAGGATCTTTGCTCTACAGAGCCTCCCGAATCTCACCCTTGGGGGAGAGCAGACGTAGTGGTGCACCTCGCGGCCCGCGCCAAGGTGCATGAGTCTGTCGAGCGTCCGCTCAACGCTTTGGA
>BJHB01000216.1:0-5714 GCA_014191415.1 Chloroflexota bacterium | reverse complement strand
TTCTGTGGGGTGCACATCGCACGAAGAACACTGCGAATGTCGGCTCACGTGGTGGTGCACTTCAACCTGAAAGACGAGGAACTTTGGAAGGCGTACGGCCAGGCAGCCGGACCCTTGGTCGCCGCGCACGGAGGCAAGATGATCTCCCGCGGGCCGTCAGAGGTCCTGTCAGGCGCGCTTGATCGGGCGTCCATGGTCATCATCGAGTTCCCGGACCGTGCCTCCGCCAAACGGTGGTACACCTCGCCGGAGTATCAGGCGATCATCCCGAACCGCGACGCGGGCATGGATAGCATCTTCATCGTCGGCGGGGAGTAGCCCGCCCACGCTCAACGACTCGCATCACCCCCCCTCAAACCGCCTCCCCTTTCTAGTGACGATGGCCCGGGTGCCGGCCCAAAACCGTCCAGATCATCATGGGGAGGCGATGGCCTCGGGGCACTGGTCTGGACAGCAGTGGCTTCGGGTCCCCGAGCCACGCTTTTGGCTATCTGACCCACTCTGCACCTAGTGGTGCGGTACGGTAGGGTTCCGCATTCGGGGTATGACTGGAACCATCACCGTGACTGATTTGACCAAGGTCGCACGCAAGATCACCTTCGTGCTGTTCGCGACCCAGAGCCTCGCGTCCGCCGGCTTCATCGCCGCCGCCGCGATCAACCCCATCCTAGGTGCGAAACTCTCCGCCGACCGGTCCCTGGCTACGGTCCCAACCGCCGCCTATCTTCTTACCGGGGCCCTTGCTGCCCTGATGTGGGGCCATCTGATGGACCGCATCGGTCGGCGCAACGGGATCGCCCTCGGCCTCATCGCCGGCATCATCGGGAACGTGATGGTGATCGCCGCCATCCAGGCCCAGTCGTTCGCGTTGGCAACCGCCGGCCTGATGCTCATGGGCACGACCAACTCCGCCGTCCAACTCGGTCGCTTCGCCGCCGCCGAAGTGAACCCTCCCGACAGACGCGGACGCGCAATCTCCTACGTCGTCCTCGGTGGCGTCATCGGCACCATCCTGTCCCGCTTGCTTGCCGTCCCGGTCAGCGATTTCGCCGTCAGCATCGGAATGGATGAACTCGCCGGCGCTTACCTGACGACCCTCAGCCTGTTCACGATCGCATCGGTCCTCGTCTTTGTGGGATTGCGTCCCGATCCACGCGATGTTGGACGTGAAATGGCAGCCCTCTATCCGCCACCGTCACGCACCGGCGGGCAGTCGCGCCCGATCCTTGAGATCCTGCGACAGCCAGCGGCGATGACCGCAATGGCCTCGATGGTCCTCGGGCAGGTCGTGATGGTCGCCGTGATGGTCATCACGTCGCTCCACATGGAAGATCACCATCACAATCGCAGTGATATCTACACCGTCATTTCAGGACATACATTCGGGATGTTTGCGCCGTCGATCATCTCCGGACGACTACTTGACACGTGGGGCCGGGGCCGGATGATCCTGTTCGGGGCCGTCACGCTCGTCCTCGCCTGCATCACCGCACCACTTTCGCCAGACGTCGTCCCTCTCGCGGTCGCCCTCTTCCTGCTTGGCGTGGGATGGAACTTCTGCTTTGTTGGCGGTTCGACCCTGCTGTCCGACCAGCTGTCCCCGGCAGAACGCTCACGCACGCAGGGCACGAACGACCTCATCGTGGGCCTCGCGTCATCAGCGATCAGCCTTGGGAGTGGGGTGATGTTCGGCGCAATCGGCTACCTAGGTATCACACTCGTGGCCAGCGCCCTCGCGCTCATACCTTTGGCGATGGCATCGATATATCTGCGTACGCCCCCGCAGATCTCCCCGGCCGTCGCCTAGCCCTGAGGGAAAACGCAGCGGTGACGTGGAGCATTCCTCCCCATCCCGGCACCAATCCCGCCTAATCCGTCAACCGCACAACTACCACACCAGCACCTTCACATCACCCTTGACCACCTTGCCCATGGCGTTGCGGGGCAAGGCATCGACGAACACGATCCGTCGTGGCTTCTTGTAACTTGCGACCTGATCCCGGCAGAACTCGATCAGCGCATCTGGCGTGACATCCGGCACACCCGGGCGACGCACGACGGCCGCGACCACTTGTTCGCCGAAATCCGCGTCGGGCATCCCAACCACGGCCGCCTCGAGGACGGCGGGATGTGCCTCCAGAATCTCTTCAACTTCACGTGGATAGATGTTGTATCCGCCACTGATGATCAGTTCCTTGGCGCGCCCGGTGATCGTCACGTAGCCGTCGGCACTTGCCCGCCCGAGGTCACCGGTGTTGAACCACCCGTCAGCATCGAACGCCTCTTCAGTGGCATCGGGCCGGTTCCAGTACCCCGCGAAGACGTGCGGCCCCCGAACCTGTATCTCGCCATCGACCTCCGGCACGACTGGCACGCGCGACCGCACATCGACAATCCGCGCCTCCTGGCCGGGAAAGGGCCCACCAACCGTCCCGGCGCGACGTTCGCCGTCGAACGGGTTGGTCAGGTTCATGATCGTCTCGGTCATGCCATAACGCTCAAGGATGGCCTGTCCAAACCCGGCCTCGAACTCGGCAAACGTCTGCGCACTCAACGGGGCCGACCCTGACACATAGAGGCGGATCGGTGGTGGCCGGTGCGACCGCCCGGATGCCTCGGCAATCAGTCGCGTGTACATCGTGGGCACCCCGAAGAACATCGTGGTCTCACCTTTGGTCAGGACATCAAGCGCCTCGGATGCCTCGAACTTCCTTCGCAGGTCGACCGTCCCGCCAGTCACGAACGTGCCATGCATCCCGACGCACAGGCCGTGCACGTGAAAAAGTGGAAGCATCAGCAGCAGGCGGTCGGACCCCGACCAGTGCCACGCCGTCGTGACCGCGACGGCATTCGCCGCGAGGTTCCGGTGGCGCAGCATCGCCCCCTTCGACCGGCCAGTCGTACCCGACGTGTACCCGATCACCGCAATGCCGTCGGGGTCAGGCATGATGCCGTCCCAACCCCCCAGCAAAGCGAGGTCATCACCCGCAACGATCCGTGGATGGTCGGCCGTCCGGTCCGCCACCGGTGCATCTGCCCCGACCGCCACGATGGTGGCAAGGTCTGGCAAGTCAGCCACGACCCTGAGCACATCGGCGACCCGGGCCGAATCGGTCACGCACGTCCGCGCCCCCGAATCACCGAGGAGGTGACGCAGTTCCACCTGGCGATACTGGGTATTGACGAGGACAACCGTCGCCCCGGCCAGGTGGGTTCCCAGATAGGCCCCGATGAATGACGGACTGTTCTCAAGGAAGAGAGCCACTCGGTCACCCGGTCCGACACCCCATCCGCGCAGCGACGATGCCCACCTCCGCACGAGATCGTGGACATCCGAATAGGTCAGCGTGCGCCCCTCGAACAGGATGCACGGATGCGTCGGATCGCGTTCACACGACGCGATGAAGGCATGCAGGATCGAAGCGGGCACATCTTTCTTGACGGTCATGCGCCGTTATACCCGGACGGGACTTCACTCCCGCCTCACGTCGCAACGCGGGCGGGACTGGGGGGTGGGGGTCTCTCCTCACGCCCCAATCGTCGCCACGATCCGGTCAGAGAACGCCTGCGTCGCCGGATCCTTCAGGATCAGCTTCACCCGGCCATCCGGCAGTGTCTCCTGCTTGATGATCACTTGGCCCTCGAACATTGCCGGCTTGCCGGTAATCCGCGGCGTGTGCCCGTTCCGCCACTCCATCTCGACCGGTGCCCACGCGTGCGTCGACGCCGACCGGTAGCAGGCGTCCATCACCGCGTTCACCACATAGCCGTCGTAGAACGTCTCCATCGGCGCGCGCCCGGACTCCATCGCATTGAACATGTCCGTGAACATGTCGATGTACCCGAGTTCGGCCACCTCATCACCAACCGGGAACAGCCACCCACTCGACGTTTCGGCTTTCTCGGCGATGTACGCGTTCCCCTCCGACGCAGTGAACATCTCGAAACCGGTGCGCAGGAAGTGGTTCATCCAGATCGTGCCGTGCGTCCCGGCCACCTCGTCACGCAGGTCCATGCCACCGCGGAAGGTCCACGACACCTCGAACTGTCCGACCGCCCCCGACTCGAACCGGATCATCGCAATGGCATTGTCCTCGGCATTGATGGGGTGGACGAGGGTGTCCTTCCAGCACATCACCTCGACCGGACGGTTGTTCTTGCCCACGAAGTTTCGGATGATCTCGATGCAGTGGCACCCGAGATCGATGATCGCGCCCCCGCCCGCCTGGGTGTCATCCCAGAACCACGCACTGTGCGGGCCGGGATGCGTCTCGCGACTACGCACCCACAGGACATCGCCGATTGCGCCGCCCTGGACCGACTTGACCGCCTTGAGGGTCTTCGGGGTGTAGCAGAGGTCCTCTAAATATCCGGCAAACACCCCCGCCTTCTCGACGGTGGCCAGGATGCGACGGGCCTCCTCGGCATTCCTCCCGAGCGGCTTGGTGCACAGGACCGCCTTGCCGGCCGCCGCGACCATTGCGATGGCCTCCTCGTGCAGGTGGTTCGGCAGGGCGACCACCACCACGTCGGTCTCCGGATGCGTGATCGCCTCCGCCAGACTGGTGGTGTGGTGGGGGATTGACCACCGGTTTGCGAAGGCCTCACCGCGTTCTGCGGACCGCGAATACACCACCGAGACGGCGTCACGGTTGCGTTGCCCATGCAGGGTCATGGTGTAGAACTCACCAATCAGGCCGGTGCCAAGCATCGTGATCCGGTGCACCTGCATGTTCGTCCTCCTCGCACGCCTGTTTGTGTGGAACTGTCAATTTGCCTTGATGGGTGGGGTCGGGATGCACGTGCCATCATAGCCCGCACCCGTCAGACCGGCCGTTGATCTAGACTGGTCATCGAAAACAGCACCCTGCTTCCCGGAGACCACACGCCGATGTACATTCCACCGCACTTTGCCGAGAATGATCGTGAACTCCTGCATGCCTTCGAGAGAGCGAAAGGGTTCGGAACCCTGGTCTCGGTCATCGACGGTGCGCCATTTGTGACCTTGATGCCATTCACCCTGATTGACGAAGGTGAACACGGCACCCTTGTTGGCCACATCGCCCGCGCCAACCCGCACGCCGCCACTTTTGATGGCACCCACGATTCGATCTGTCTCTTCCAGGGACCGCACGCCTACATCTCACCGCGGTGGTACGAGGCGCCAATCGCGGTGCCCACATGGAACTACACCGCCGTCGAGGCGCATGGACGCCCGGAACGCATCGAGGATCCCACCCGCATGCGCTCAATCCTCGACACCCTGGTTCACCAGTACGAGTCCGGCATGCCAAACCCGTGGTCCCTCACGGACATCCCGCAGAATGTCGGCGAGAAGATGATCGAGGCCATTGTCGGTTTCGTCATGCCGATCCGACGTCTGGAGGGAAAGTTCAAGCTGAACCAGAACCGGTCTGCCGCCGACCGTGCCGGCGTCCGAACCGCCCTACGCCAGTCTCCCTTCCCCGGTGACGCCGCCGTCGCCGACCTCATGGAAGATTGACCGACACCCACTGCCCGGATAGGCCCATTACTCCCCTCTCCAGTCGCAACGGGGGAGGGCCAAACGAAGCGTGTACAAATAGGGGGCGATAGGGCCGGGGGGATGGTGGGGGTCTCCTGCCCGCATCTCCCACGCCTCGTCACGCCACGGGTCGGGGCTTGAACGTCGTGGTCTTGACCAACCGGCCAGTGCGATCGAATGTCTGCCACTG
>BJHB01000215.1:0-5803 GCA_014191415.1 Chloroflexota bacterium | reverse complement strand
GCAAAGTGGCATTACCGGACCGTTCTCGGAGACATCATCAGGTTTCTGGAGACGCGAACAGACTTGGCGATTTCCTCGGGGGTAGCACGTGACCGCATCTGCATGGACCCAGGAATCGAGTTTGGGAAGCTGATCGGTCAGGACCTAGACATCTTTCGCAGGATCCCCGAACTGCACGTGCTAGGGTTTCCGATACTTATTGCAGCTTCGCGAAAGACGATGATCGGGAATGTTCTTGGTCTGGCTTCAAAGGAGAGACTCGAGGGAACGGCGGCGGTCAATGCGTTTAGCATCGCCCGCGGAGCCCACATCATTCGGGTTCATGATGTTCAGTCCATGGTCCGGATTGCCCGGATGAGTGAGGCGCTTGTGGGATTGACAATTGACGGGACACCCATGGAACGGTGCAGGTCGGATGGCAAGATAGTCGACGTTGAGGAGACCCTTGGATAGGGTGACTTCCTGGCCGGGATGCCGTCAACTAACCCCATAGATTTCGCGGTAACACTCGGCATATGTGGCAACCGACGTGACATATTCGCGCGTTTCGCGGTACGTGATCCCGGCGACAAACAAGTCGTCATCCCGCCGATAGTCACCGTTCGCCCACCTGAGGATTGGTCCGGGCCCAGCGTTATACGAGGCAATCGCGAAGAGCACGTTGCCCCGGAAGATTTCGATGAGTTGGGCCAGGTGGTGGGCACCAAAGGGCACCGAAACATACGGACGTGTCATGTCGTCCCAGTTCCAGTTTGGCCAGTTCAATTCCCTTGCGACGCTTTCAGCGGTGGGACGGATGAACTGTGTCAGTCCCCGGGCGTTGGCAGCCGAGGTGACCTCGGGGCGGAACCAACTCTCCTGCTTCATGACTGCCATGACGAGGTACGGGTCGACGGTTGACCGTGTTGCGCTGGCACCGACAAGTCTGCCGTAGGCAAGCGGATACGCCAGTTTTCGGGCGACATTCGGGATCGCGAGCAGTGATGCTTCGCCGGCATCGGCAAGGATACGGAGCAATCGATGTCCAAGTGACATTGAAAAGGGGATGTGGCCACCGGATTGGACACGAGCCGCAACCGAGGCGACGACGGATGGAGAGAATTGACGAAGTTGGCAGACTTCTCGCGCCGCGTCTTCGGCTTCCTCAACAAACCCGGTCGCGAGCAGCGAATCAAGGCGGTTCAAGGGTTTTGCCAGGTCGGCTGCACCTAGTCCGTTTCGCACGTCGGTGCCTATCAGGCCGCGCTTGGCGAGCCAGTCCTCCCACGTTCGCCAGTCGCTCTCGTTCAGTGCTCCAGAGGCGATGAATGCGGGAAGCGTGGAAGGTGGTCTGGCTGGACGTCGGCCAAGGATCACGCGCGCCCGGTAGGTATGAAATCCGACTGGTCCGAGGTCCGCGGCGCTATTCATTGCGCGGTTCCCCGAGGCGACATCTCCGAGTTCTGGCAGTAATCGGCCAAGTCGGTAGAGGGCGCGCGACGCTTCGCTGGAACCCGGGAAGTCCGTTGCGAGCTTCGCGTAACGAGTTGCGGCGCCGGCGAAGTCTCCACTATCACGGCGGCCCTCAGCGGCTTCCCACAACGCCCTGGCACCCCATGTGTCCCCGGGAGCCTCGGCCGCAGACGAATCCAACTGGGCACCGGCACCCGGATCACCGAGGGCATTTGCAGCGACTGCCCGCATCGCGCGGATGCGTCCGCGATTTGGATCGGTCGGCGAGTTTGCGAGGAGCCAGTCGAGTGCGTCCCTTGCGGTCATCCACTTCGAATTTGCAATTGCAATACGTGCACGTACCCAAGCTGGGACTATCGACGAACCGAGTTCGTTCAGGGCGAGGAATGCGGTCGGCGTTTCGGGCCATTCCGCGACAATTCTCCAGCGGATCTGGTTCGCGGTCTCGTTGTCACCTATCGCCAGTGCAGCCGTGACCGCGCTCCACGCAATTTCGGCGATTTCTACGGGAATACGTCCAACCATGACGGCCGCATCAAGCGCTGCACTGGCGGTCGAGGCAACTCGGACACTATCTCGAGCCTCGATGTACCTACTGTTCAGCGCATTGAGGACGAGGAGGCGCCCGGCTTCGGTTGCAGTATTCGTTGGACCCGACGCGGCGAGCTGAAGTTCCTGCCAAGCGTCGCTTGATTGGCCCAAGGCAAACAGGTGGTTGGCAATTCGTACCCGCAACACTTCAGGATGGGCGGGGTTTGCCACATACAAGGCTTCCCGGTACGCGGTAACGCAGTCTGGACGCTTGGACGGTCCAAACAATTCAAGCGAGCGAGCGCGAAGGCACCTGGCGGTGTATTGCTGTGGATGTTCGGGATAGGCGTCAATCCATTCGTCCAGGATTTCAAGTGCCTGTCCGGGATTGCTGTCCGTAAGGAGTGTTTCGGCAGATCCGAGAGTTGCAAGCGCTCGCGTATCTCGGTCGCGCGTACTCATCGCCAACCCGTGAAATGCAAGGTAGGCGTTGCGGTAGTCCCCGTCCAGACGCATTGCCCTGCCTTCAGCGAGGGGACTGGATGCGGTCGGTTGTGATGGTCCCTCAGGAGAGCGTGACCCGGGAGATGAGGTCGGTGATGAAACCGGCTTTGGTGTTGGGGTCGCAGTTGTCCCGATCACCGCGTCAGAAAATGGTTGGCTGGCGATGTCCGACACGAGGATTGCCGAGGCAATCCTTCGGAGTAGGGCGCGCCTGGATGGCTTGCTAGAGGACGGGATAGAGTTCAGAAGGGGTCCCATCAGGTCAGGTCGTGAATGCTTTGCCACTTGAATTGCGACGGGCAGCGTCCTCAGACTGCGGTACCCCAGTCTTCGCTCCGTAGGATGTGATAGCACACCTACTTGCCAGAACGTGTGACCTGAGTGAAGCGAGACGGTGGCCGTAATGGAAGTGGAACGGCCACTCGGGGTCAGTGATTGCTCCGAAGTTGCCGGACAAGCCGGCGTTTCAGCCGTCCGCCTTGACGAAGGACAAAAAGAGAAGGCCGGGCATCACCTTTCGGTGGAGTCTGGCCGTCAGTTCAGGGTGAATGGGTACCGTCAGGACGCCTGATAGCACGCGCGATGATAGTGCGCCATTCGGCGACCTGGCATCTGCATCACCGGAAGGTGCTCCCGGATGATGATCGGCTTGGTGCAGGAGACACAAACGTGCCCGCTCGGCTTGTTGCCGGCTTCACGGTCGAAAATGGTCGATGAGCGTGCGGTTTTACCGAGTCCGCCCTTGCTTGCTGCCATGTCAGGATATCCTTGCGCAATCAGTTTGTTATCAATGGTAGCAATTGCCCGACTGAAAATCGCGCCATCGGTCCTATGGTACGCTGATTCAATAAGTGCGTCTGCCTGACGGGGTCTCATGACCGCGTTGAGGTTCGATGGGCGCACGAGGCAAGCGGGGAGTGGCGCAGCCCGGTAGCGCACCTGAATGGGGTTCAGGTGGTCGGAGGTTCAAATCCTCTCTCCCCGACCATAGTTCGCACGATTTCCCAACGTGCGCGCCGATTGTTGATCAGTCTCCGGTTGCATCATCAACGATCTGGGGCATTCCGCTCTCGAGTGAACGGTGGATTGCTTCCAACGCACTGACAACCCCCATGACGCGACGTGCTGCGGTGAGCGGCTCGATGCCCGCCCTGATGCAATGGGTGAAGTGTTCGAGTGCGTGTCTGAACGACCCATAGATCCGTCCATCTTGCTCGTAGACGGTGCTGTGCTTCGGATGACGCACCCGGTCTGTTTCAAAAACCTCAGTGCCTTCCCTGCCTCGGTCCAGGTACGCGACACCGTTTTCGCAGATGACGTGCATGTAGTCGTCGGTGAAGGACGGGTACGTGTTCGGGTGGATCCATGATGCCTCGAAACTCGCGATGGACCCGTTGGCGAACGTCACTGACGATTGGATGGCGTCGTACGCGTCAAGTCCGTGTCGGTCAAGGACTCCGCGTGCACCCTGCGCGTAAACGCGGACGATGCGGTCTCCGGCGAACCATCGGACAAGATCAAGGTCATGTGCCGTCAGGAAATAGGCGGCGGACGTGCGCGACGCCCATCGGAGCATCTCAGTCGGGACGTGGATAACATCCGACTTTGCCGAGTGGGCGACGACCATCTTGCCCCACTGGCCGGTGCGAATCGCATCATGGATCGCACGGTATCGAGGGATCCATCGCATGGAATGGTTCACCATCAGCGAGCGCCCAGCTCGACGCGCGGCGTCGGTCATGACTTTCGCATCGTCGGTCGTCATTGCAAGAGGCTTCTCGACCAGGACGTGTAACCCGGCCTCAAGCGCCCGGACTACCGGATCACGGTGCGCGAAATCCGGAGTCGCCACCGACACTGCGTCTGCGCCCGTCGATTCAAGAAGCTCATCAAGCGACGTGAAAACCGGGGGCCTCGGGACACCGAAGGTGCCAGCGAGCCTTTCGGCAACGCTAGTGGCCCGTAGGATGTCCAGGTCAATGAGGCCGACCAGGTCCACATCGTCCTGCTGTCCCCAGAACCGGGCGTGACGTTCGCCTAGCAACCCGGTGCCGACCACAGCAATGCGGAGCCGGTCCCGGGCCTCAGAACCCGGCGGGGGCGGCTTATGTTCAACACTCATTGGAGGGCTCCTCAAGAATCGATTTCGGGAAGAAGGCGCGCAATATCGGTTAGGGACGGTGCCCTTCGGGCAAAGTCTGCACTGGGTCATCCGCGTACACTAGTCCCACGATGGGTCGCCGTATCGGGCTGGTTTTTGCCGCGCTCTCGCTTGGGTTTATCCTGGCGTTGATCTTCTTTCCAAGTTTCAGAGAGACGATTAGGCGGACACCACCAAACCGCGCTGGTACAGGGAAGACCAACCCAGTCTTGATCGGCGCAATGGGATACCTCGGTTACGTGAACGAGGGTGATGTCTACGTTATCGACATTGCCCAAGGGTCAACAAGCCGGGTTACCCGCACCGGAGGCGCGTCGCGTCCCAAGGTATCGCCGGGAGGCCAGTTTGTTGCGTTCAGTCGCAACAACACCTTGGTGATTGCACACACTGACGGATCGGCTGAATATCAGGTCCCCAACGGATCCAGGCCAGAGACTGCCCGATGGTCGTTCTATAACGCCGCGTTGGTCTACACGACGGCTGACGGTGCGCTCATGACTTACGACCCGCGCGTTGGAGAGAATGGCGCCCGGCAGATTGACCCGCCCGGTAGTGGCGTAGGGACCACCGCAGTATGGGCCGCGAGTGGGGCCCGAATCGCGTTCGAGCGACGACGCCCGGTGCGCGATGGGTATAGCCGCGAAGGCATCTGGGTCGTGGACACGACGACCAGGAACCCCGTCGCGTCTCCGGTTTACATGACTGCGGGGTCGACGGGGCTCCGGTTGTGTTGCTGGACTGGCAACGACCAGTTCATCCTTTTCTGGCAAGTTCCGCTCAGTGAGGATGCCCCAGGGGCCGTGGGTCGGCTCTTGATCGCGGCTGCGTCGAGTTCAGAACCCGTTGAGTTGACGGCTTCCAGCCTCATGCTTCGCGCTCTCGTGGGAGCAGGCGGAACGGGCGCAGTCACGCCGTTGATCGACGGTGGCGAAAAGCCGTGGACAAGTCGCAAGAAGCTTGTCATTACCGAACCGACATCGGCGCCGAATGGGCAATTTCAGGTCAAACGTGTTGTATTGGAGGCGTCCGAGCAGCTCTCCCCAGGAGCGCCAGCCTTGCCACTCAATGGGACGACCATTGCCTACAGCGTCGGGCCGAGCCTAGCTTCGGCCGGAAACGACGTCTCAAGGTCACTTGCAAACCGGCGGATATGGG